>JACQVU010000314.1 GCA_016209585.1 Planctomycetota bacterium | reverse complement strand
GTCACTTCCGTCGCCTTCAGCCCGGACGGCGCCCGGGTGGTGTCCGGGTCGTGGGACACGATCCGCCTCTGGGACGTCTCTACGGGCAACGAGGTCGGCCGGCTCGAGGGGCACACGAACGGGGTCTCTTCCGTGGCCTTCAGCCCGGACGGCGCGCGGGTGGTTTCCGGGTCGTATGACAACACGATCCGCGTCTGGGACGTTTCTACAGGTAAAGAGCTTGCCCGCCTGGAGGGGCATACGGAACCGGTCTTGTCCGTCGCCTTCAGCCCGGACGGGGGGACGGTGGCATCGGGGTCGGATGACAACACCGTGCGGTTGTGGGACGCACGCACGGGCAAGGAGGTCGGGCACCTGGGGGGACATGCGGAGCTGGTTCTGTCCGTCGCCTTCAGCCCGGACGGCGCCCGGGTGGCGTCGGGGGGGGACAACACGGTCCGGGTGTGGGACGCGGCCACGGGCAAGGAGCTCGCGCGCTTGGAGGGGCACACGTACCTCGTCTCTTCTGTCGCTTTCAGCCCCGATGGCGCGCGTGTCGTTTCCGGGTCGTATGACAACACGATCCGGCTCTGGGACGTGGCTACGGGAAAGGAACTGGCCCGCTTGGAGGGGCATTCGGACTGGGTCACTTCCGTCGCCTTCAGCCCGGACGGGGCGCGGGTGGCGTCGAGGGACGCGTCCGGCGTCGTGCTGATCTGGGACGTGGTGAAAGGCGAGCGGATCGAGACGGCGAAGGAAAAAGCGGAGGCTCTCTGCGATGCGTGGTCCGGTGGTGACGTTGGCGCTTCCGTCGAGCCGACACGCCTTCCCGGCAAGGGCGCGGTGATCATGGAAGGCGAGGCCGAGTGGCGCACGGCGTGGTGGGACAAGGAAAAGGACGAGAACGGCGTGCCGAAGAAGGTGCTCGCGATTCTCGACCAGTGGGAGCGGGACATCGGGATGCGCGTGAACCTGGAAACCGGCCTGATCGAGTGCCTCCCCACCCCCGGCAGCGCGTACGCGAACGACCAGAAGATCGCGGAGCGGTGCAGGTAGGCGGGGGCGGCGGGCGTGCGAAAGCCGGCGCATCGGACGCCATCGTGCGGTAGAATCAAGGAGGGATGGGCGAGCCACAAGGGGATATCCCACAGGGGAGAATGGAACCGGAGGAAGAAGGGCAAGGAGTGCGCCTATGACGAAGCCGGTGCAGACCTCGTTCGACCGCGCCGAGGCCATTTACAAAGAACGGTTGAAGGACAAACTGGAGCCCGAGCACAACGGCGAAGTGGTGGTTATAAATCCGGACACCGGGGAGTACTGCATCGCCGAGGATCCGGTCATCGCCGTGAAGGAGTTTGAGAAGAAGTTCCCAGGGGTAAGGGGCGGAATCATCCGCGTCGGGCAAGAGGTGTTGTACCGCTTCGGAACGTTGCCATGAACCGCATCCAAGGCATCTTCCGGGAGCGCGTGGCGCTGGTTTCTCTGGAGGTGAACGGGGTTCGGCACGATGAGGTGCTCGTCGACACCGGGTACAGCGGAGCGGTCACGCTTTCCGAGGCGTTCGCTTGCCGTATCGGCGCCGCTTCCTCCCACGACGCCAAGGTTGAGACCTTTGCCGAGGGGAAGATTCAGGTCCGGGCGGCCGACGTGACCGTCCAGTGGTTCGGCGGAGAAGTTGAGGTCATCGCCCTCGTCCTCGGCGAGCACACCATCATCGGCATGGACCTGCTCTACGGCACGCGCATGGTGGTCGACGAGATGAACGGCGTGCTGACCATCGAACCGGCGCGGGAAGGCGCGGCTTGATCCCACGGATCGGGACTTCATGGGGCGCGCGCCTTTCGAATCCCACCGGCGATAGTGACAATGTGTCTGCCCGGAGTTGTGCTCGCCGGAAGACCTGATCGAGGGAGTGACGGAATGACCGATCCGATCGTCGATGAAATTCGCCAGGCCCGCGACGGTCATGCCCGGCGCTTCGACTTCAATCTCGCCGCCATCTGCGAGGATTTGCGGCGCCTCCAAAAAGCGTGCGGCCATGTGATCGTGTCGCTGCCTCCCAGGCGCGCGCCGCGGCCCGAAGCCTCGTAGATCGAGGAGTCTGGCGGCGTCACCACAGCGACTTCGCCGGCGCCTCGGGTAAACCGGCGCGGCTTCGCGGCAAGGGCGCGGTGATCATGGAGGGCGAGGCCGCGTGGCGCACGGCGTGGTGGCCCCCTCACCCCAACCCTCTCCCAGGGGGAGAGGGGGTAGAGCCTCACCCCGGCCCTCTCCCAGGGGGAGAGGCGTACAAGGACGAGAACGGCGTGCCGAAGAAGGTGCTCGCGATCCTCGACCAGTGGGAGCGCGACATCGGGATGCGCGTCAATCTGTCAACCGGCGAGGTCGAACGCCTTCCCACCCCCGGCAGCGCGTATGCGGGGGATCCGAAGATCGCGGAGCGGTGCAAGTAGGCGTTCGCGGCGCGCCCGTGAGGGGGTGGAGATTGAATATGTACGCGCCGACTACGATCGGCCGCGTCTCAACCACGCTCGCGCGCGAGGGCGCTTGCTTTCGTGACATGGCCTGAGGCCTTTCAACACGGAGACACGGAGACACGGAGGCCGCACGGAGATGAGACCCGGTGGGACGATCTTCTCCGTGAAAGATCCGTGCCTCCGTGGCTCCGTGTTCAAATCACGCCCCGTCTCTCACTCGTCGGCGTCGCCTGGCGATCTTGGCGCGGCGGACGCGCGCGAGGCCGCCCGTGGCGCGGCGTTCGATGGGGAAACGGGATCGACGAGATGATTTGTTAGTACAAAATGAATCCGCGCCCGCGCGTAGAGGGGAGCGAGCAGAGACGACGGGCGAGGGAACGGGGCGGCCGGCCGTTGTCAGTATCGTCAAAAGAACTTGAAAATCCGGTGGCAGCGGCGAAGTTGGAGAGCGCTTCTGGACGCGAACTCGCCCCCGCGGCGCGGCCTGGCGCCGCGCGGCCTGGCGCGAAGGGGAAGGGAGGAGATCGTGGCGGCAACCGACTGCGAGGTCCTGGTCATCGGCGGCGGTCCGGGCGGCTACGTGGCCGCCATCCGGGCCGCGCAACTGGGGAAGAAGACGGCGGTGGTGGAGCGCGACCGTCTCGGGGGCATCTGTCTGAACTGGGGGTGCATTCCGACCAAGGCGTTGCTCAAGAGCGCCGAGATGCTCGACGAAATCCGGCGGGCGGAAGAGTACGGCATCGAGGTGGGCGGGGTGCGGCCGGACTTCGCCAAGATCGTCAAACGCTCGCGCGCCGTCGCCGACAAGATGGCTGCGGGCGTCAACTTCCTGATGAAGAAGAACCGGGTGGAGGTCATCCCCGGCGTCGCGGAGTTCGACGGCGCGCCGGGCCGGGTGGTGGTGAAGGAAGAGGGGAAGGCCCCCCGCCGCCTGAGCGCCGGGGCGGTGATCCTGGCCACCGGCGCGCGCCCGGCCGACCTCCCCTTCGCCCGGTTCGACGGACGCCGCATCGTCTCCTACAAGGAAGCCATGGTGTTGCCGACCCTGCCGGAGCGGATGGTGATCGTCGGCGCCGGGGCCATCGGCGTCGAGTTCGCCTACTTCTACAACGTGCTCGGAACGCGGGTGACGCTCATCGAGGGGTTGGACCAGGTTCTGCCCATCGAGGACGAAGAGACCTCGAAGGTGGTTGCCCGCTCCTTCGCCAAACGGGGCATCGAGATCGTCACCAGCGCCAAGGTGGAGGCCGTGGAAGCCGGCGCCAAGGGCGTGCGCGTGACCGCCACCGCCCCCAAGGGGGGAAGGAAGGAGTTCGAGGGCGACCTGCTGCTGCTCGCCGTGGGCGTGCGCGGCAACGTCGAGGACCTCGGCCTGGCGTCCATCGGCGTCCGCACCAACGGCAAGTTCGTTGAGGTCGACGAGCGCATGCGCACCGCCGCGCCCGGCCTCTGGGCCATTGGCGACGTGGCTGGCCCCCCCATGCTGGCCCACGTCGCGTCGCATGAAGGCATCGTTGCCGCGGAAGACGCCGCCGGCCTGACGCCCCACCCGGTTGACTACCGCTTCATTCCCGGCTGCACTTACTGCCAGCCGCAGGTGGCGTCGCTGGGAATGACGGAGCGCAAGGCGAAGGAAGAGCGGCGCGACGTGAAGATCGGCAGGTTCCCCTTCACCGCCTCCGGCAAGGCGGTGGCGGCGGGGGAGACGGAGGGGTTCGTGAAGGTGATCTACGACGCGCGGTACGGCGAGTTGCTGGGGGCGCACATCGTGGGCCACGGGGCGACGGAGATGATCGCGGAACTGGGGATCGCCCAGCGTCTGGAGACCACGCCCGAGGCCCTGCTGCACACGATGCACGCCCACCCCACGCTGGCTGAGGCCGTGATGGAGGCGTCGGGCGCGGCGATCGGGGCGGCGATCCATATTTGACGGGAGGCCGGTACGCGGACGCTGGTGGTGGAGTGGCTCGGCGAGACGGACTACGCGGCCGCGCTGGAGAAGCAGACGGCGCTGGCTGACGCCGTGGCTGATGGGAAGGCCGCGGAAACGCTGCTGCTCTTGACGCACCCGCACACCTTCACCATCGGCAAGAACGGCGGGCGGCACAACCTGCTGGTGGACGAGGCTTTCTTGCGGGCGAGCGGCGCGGGGCTGTATGAGGTGGACCGCGGGGGCGACATCACCTATCACGGTCCGGGGCAACTGGTGGGGTATCCGATCCTCGATCTCAACCGCCACCGGCTCGACCTGCGGTGGTACATGGTGAGTTTGCAAGAGGCGATCATCGCGCTGCTGGCGGCGTACGGCGTCGCCGCGCGCCGGCGGGAGGGGCGGTACCTGGGCGTCTGGGTTGGGGAGCGGAAGATCGCGGCGCTGGGGGTGCATGCGCGGCGCTGGGTCACGACCCACGGTTTCGCGCTGAACGTCTCGACTGATCTCTCCTGGTTCACCCGCATACGGCCGTGCGGCATCACGGAGTATGGCGTCACCTCGATGCAAGAGGCGATGGCCGGCCGGGATCCGACGCCCACGGTGGAGGCGGTCGCGGCCGGGTTCGCGCCCTGTTTCGCCGCGGCGTTCGGGTACCCGGAGGCGGGGGAGAAAACCCCTTGACCCCCCCGCCGCGGACTCTTGGAGCGCGGCGACGTGTCGCCGCTTTGTCTTCCCCCCGCGAAACGCGCGCCCGCTCGGCTGGCGCGGCCGCTCCGGCGGCGGCTGCGCCGATGCCCGCCGCGCGAAGAACGCGTCGGCGCTGAAGCGGCGCAGGTGCGGCAGAGGGACGTGCGCGTAGAGCGCGCGCGGGGTCACTTTCCGAAAACGCGCTGCGCGACCTGATCGCGCGTCATGGCGAAATGGGCGCCCACGTCGGCGAGAATAGCGGCCAGCGTCCCCACGCGAAGGGGATTGTGCCGCGGGATCGTGACGTGGTGTTCGCCGTTCTGCTGAGTTGTCAGGCGAAGGTGGCTTCCCGTCTGCCGCGTCGTCTCATATCCCAGCGCGCCCAATCCTTCGCCAGTCTTTCGCCCGAGATGTCGCGCGGGAGCCTCATAACGAAAGAAGTTCCTCCCGGACGTAGTGAAGACGAACCACCCTGGGCGCGCTTCCCTCTTCGAAATGGCAGCGCACCGCGTCTTTCACGTTCACGCGCAGATCTTCTATAGTGTCGCCCTCGGTGAAAATAGACTCGCCGAGCGCCCTCGCGGTCAGACCGCCCTCAGCCGCTTCTTCCACGAGAAAGATGATCTCTTGCATCGCGCCTTTCTTGCCCACAGTGTGCCTCCATCTCTTGCTGAAGATTCAGTATACCGCATCGCCGTGGGAACCGCGGCATCGATCCGGGCCGATGCCCCGACTTGCAGCCCTGGCCGGCGACCCGGCGGCGCCCTCGGGTGGCGGCACGGCTGCGCCATCCGCCACGGGTTCGACGGAATGACGATACTGTTGTAGCGCGCCGCCGGAGTTTTGGAGCGCGGCGACGTGTCGCCGCTTTGTCTTCCTCCCGCGAAACGCGCGCCCACTCGGCTTGTCAGTCGCCCACGGCTCGCGTGACAGCGGCGTGAAGCCGCGGGCGCGGGGGTCACTCACTATTCCAGACGCCCTTGTCGAGGAGACGGAGCAGCTTGCTTGCACGCTCTGCAGGGGTGATCCCCTCTTCCTCGAAAATCGACTGAAGAGCGCTCGCTGACTGATGGTAGAGGTCCGCAGACTTCGTGCCCATCGCGATTGCCTGAAGGCTCATCTCCAGCAGATAGTACGGATCAGGACAGGACTGGCCCATTTTCGGTTCCCTTTCCATGTCGACGATGTTTACACCTACAGAACGTCTCTTCTCTTTCATTGGCTTGCCCCTGGTTTCCTTCTCCCGATCACGGAACGTACACACCCCCGGTGTTGAAACTCCCCGAGCCGCCGCTCTGGACTGATGACCAT
>JACQVU010000311.1 GCA_016209585.1 Planctomycetota bacterium | reverse complement strand
GCCGAACTCCATGCGGCCGGCCATGCGGGCGATCACGCGCCCGTCAGCCAGGTGGCCGGCGAGATCGTCGGCGGTGACGCCCCGCCGCACGCGGTACTTCTTCTTCGCGCCGATCTCGTCGAGCGCCGCCCGCACGTCGTCGTCGCCATACGCCGGACCGAGATAGACCTGCTCCACCGGAAAAAGGTGCTCGGCCGGCGCCTTCCCGGCCGCGACCAAGAGGTCCGCGGCGGCGGCGTAGGCCGCGCCGATGGAGTTCGAGGTGTCGCCCGCGGCCGGGCAGATGAAGAGGTCTTCCACCTCGGGCATGGCGGCCAGGGACCGGCCAGCCTTGATGTTCTGGGCGACGCCGCCGGCGATGCGGATGGTGCGCACGCCCGTCTCCCGCACGCAGTTGGCCACCCACTCGCAGAGCATCTCCTCGACGTAGGCCTGAAGCGCGCCGGCCACGCCGTCGAACCGGCAGTGGCGCAACTGCTCGAGGAAATGGAAGTAGAGGTCCTTGGGGCGTTTCTTCCAGCCGATCTGAAGGCCGTTGACCTGAAGCACCTCCCGGTAGACGCCGATGGCGCGCTGGATTTCGTACTCGCTGGCGTAGGGGGCCAGGCCCATCACCTTGTACTCGTGCTGATGGGGCTTCATGCCCAGCATCAGCGTGCCGTACTGGTAGAGGTGGCCGAGGTGGTTGTCGCGCGTGTGGGCCTTTGGCGCGATGCGCCCGGCGGCGTCGGCCAGGGCCACGGTGCCGTTGGAGTAGTCGCCGATCCCTTCCGACGTGAGCACCACCGCCGCTCCGGCGCGCGGCGCGCCGAAGTAGGCGTAGGCGTGGTGCGAACTCTCGTGGGTGATGACGGCGACGCGGCTCCGGTCCACCCCCAGGTGTTTGACCAGGCCGGCGATGCGCCGTTCGCGGAAGAGGGTCATCTCTTCCGGCAGCATGTAGCCGCTGAGAATGCCGTCGTAGTCGTAGTACTCGTCAAGATGGCGGGTGATGCGGTCCTTGAAAAGCGAGCAGTAATCGACCCGCTTCCCCTCGAAGATGAGCGGCCGCCAATAGGCCTCCTGCTCGAACACCCAGTCCCGCACCGAGTAGGTGGCGTTGCGCTTGAAATAGGAGAGCACCGGGTTCAGCGTGTTCGACGACAGTGCCACCACGTCCAGGTCGCCGATGGCCAGCCCGCCCGCCGCGAGGCAATAGCGCGCGGCGAGGAGCGGCATGCCGTACTCGCACTTCAGGCCGGAGAACCGCTCCTCCTGCGCCGCGGCCACGATCCGGCCCTCCACCAGCAGCGCGGCGGAGGCGTCGTGGCCGTCGTGGATGCCCAGCACCTTCATCACGTCACGTCACGCCACTCACGGGCGAACCAGGAGCCGGAGCGTGCCCTCGCCGAACAGCGTGACGCCGTGGGGGTGGGCCTTGATCTTGTCTTCGTCGATGTCGTCTTTCAGGCCGCCCTGGACGCGGGTGACGCGGGTGAAGCCGCACTCCCGGAGCATCGCCTGCACCTCCTTGAACGAGCGATACTGGTAGGTGGCCTTCATGAAGTCGCTCAGGAAGTTGATCTTGCCGGTGATCAGGCCGTACCCCTTCAACAGCCGCACGATCTCCGGGCTGGCGATCCCCTTGAGAACGCTCACCGCGAGGTTGAAGAGCGTGAACAGCAGCCCCTCCTCCCCGCAGACGAAATACCAGAAGACGCCGTCGGGCTTGATGACGCGCCGCACCTGTTTCAGCGCGTCCTGCGGCCGGTGGACGTGGTGGAAGACGCCGTTGGAGATCACCAGGTCGAACGCCGCGTCGGACAGTTTCAGGTCGTAGGCGTTCATCACCTCGAACCGCAGCCGATCCGCCAGCCCCAGCCGGGAGGCCGCTTCGCGGGCGTAGGCGATGCTCTTCTCGCCGAAATCGACGCCCGTGACGTGCGCCGCGCCGGCGCGCGCCACCGCCACGCAGAACGCCCCGCCGCCGCAGCCGACCTCCAGGCAACGCTTGCCGGCCAAGGTTTTGGCGTTGAAGTTATTGTTCGCCAGCCGCTGCGAGAAGCGCGCGGACAGGACCTCGTACTCCTCGGGGTTGTAGATGGGCCAGATCTCGTTGTAGAGGCCGTGGTGCTTGCGCTCCATGTCGTCCGGCACAGCCGCCGCCGCGTCGGGGCGCAGGTAGTGCATGCTGGCGCGCGTCGCCTCCAGCGTGGCGCGGTGCGCTTCGAGGAGGTCGGCGGTGAGGCGCACGGGGTCGCGCGAGGTGATCTCGTGGAAGGCGACGCGGTCGAGGAGGTTCATGATCGTGGTCATGGCCAGCACCTTGGCCTGGGCGCCGATGCCGTAGTCCGGCAGCGCGTCGCAGGCCTGCTGGAAACGATCCATGACCGGCTGGATCTCTTGAAAGCGGGGCGAAGACCACATGGGAACCGTTCAGCCTCTCTTGGTGATTGCTAACACCGGAGTCGCGGCCCCGGACCAGAAACAGCGCACCCTACCAAACCGGCGGCGGTTGGTTCAACGGCCCCGATGAATGTTCCGTTTTCCCGCCAGCGCCCGCGGCCCGGCGCGAAGCAGCGCCAGGCGCGCGGCCACCCGCTCGGCCTTGCGCCGGGCACGCCGGAGGTCGCCCCGCAGCCGGTACTTCACTTCCGCGAGTCGCTCTCCAACGACCTCGACCGCGGCGCGCAGGAACAGCGCCACGACGAACGCGGGCCGGAAAAGCGCCCACTTCCACGCGGGAAAGGCCCGCGCCGCGTACAACAGGGCCGACGCCGCCGTCGGCGCGTAGAGCGCGGCCTTGGCTTGCCGGGAACTGGCGCCCCCCAGGTGCTCCACCACCGCCTCCGGGACGAACAGCGTGCGCCAACCGCGATCCCACAGGCGGCGGAAAAGGTCCACGTCCTCGAAGTAGAGGAAGAACTCCTCGCAAAACCCGCCGATGTCAGCCAGGGCGCGCCGGCGCAGCATCACGGCCGCGCCCAGCGGGGCCTCCACGGACACCAGGCCCGCGCCGGGGGCGGGCGGGGGGCCATTCCGCATCTTGTACGTCTCGAACGCCGGGCGGAAGAGGCGGAGATAGCGCCAGGCCGTGAACTGGTGGAGCAGCGCGCGGGCCGAAGGGAAGCGGCGCACCGAGGGCCGCGTCGCGCCGGAAGCGTCCACCAGGCGCGGCGCGGCCGCGCCGAAGGCGGGGTGAAGCGCCAGCGCCCGCGCCAGCGCGGCGGGAGCGCCGGGCGTGAGTTTCGTGTCGCCGTTCAGCAGCAGAACGAAATCCGCCGTGGTGGCCTCGATCCCGCGGTTGGCGGCGAAGGCATACCCGGTGTTCTGCGCCAGCGCCAGCACTTGGGCGGCGGGGAACTCCGCGCGCACCATGGCCGCCGTGCCGTCGGCCGAAGCGTTGTCGGCCACCACCACGCGCGAGAGCGGAAGTCCGCTCGCCGGGATGGAGCGGAGCAGCGCCGCCGCCTCTTCGCGCGTGTTCCACGCGACGACAACGACGGCGATCTCGGCATCGGCGGCCATCTCAGCCGCCCAATGCGGGGAAGTCCGGGGGATAGAGCAGTTCGAGGCGCCCTTGGGCGAGGAGCGTGACCACGATCTTCCGGGCCTGTTCCCCGGGCAACAGCGCGCCGTCGGCGTCGGTCACCACTTGGTGGGTCCGGCGGCCGCCAGGCGGAATGATGGTGAAGTAATGGTAAGGGGCCTTGCCGGACCGCCACGCGCCGCGGGCGGGAGAGAGGATGGTGTTCAGATACTCGCCGGGCACGTCGTTGACGCGGTCCAGCATCCACGGCAGCCCCTCGAACTGGTCGAGACGGACCGGCTGGCCGGTGAACTCCGAGAGGGCGGGCGAGCCGTCGGGGTTTTCGACGCCGCCGGCGCGCACGCGGTAGGCTTCGGGGTTTTCGAGTTTCACGACGCAGTGGCCGCCGAAGTTGGCCTTCATGAGGAAGAACTCGTTCTGGTCCTGGAAGTTCAGGGCCTCGAAGTGAACGCGGCAGAAGAGTTTCGGCAACAGGCCCATCCCGCGGTAGGCGGTGAAGTAGACCTTGAAGAAGCCCCACTCCGAGAGACCTTCGAACTGGAAGTTACGGCCGAACTGCCGGAGGATCGTCCAGTTGACGAAGTGGTTGCGCTCCATCAAATCCGCCAGGTTGACGTACCGGAACCCCAGCAGCGCGCAGCGCGCGATCTCATCGTCGGTGGGGACGGAGCCGTAGGGAAGCAGGAGCGTGACGGCGTTCGGCTCCCACCAGAGTTCGGAGAAGTAGTAGGCGCCGGCGCTGTAGCCGATCATCACCTTCCCGGCCGTGAAGGCGTCGCGGACCAGGTCGTGCAGGTCGAAGCGGGTGAAGTTCACGATGAACTGCTCCGGCCGGCCGCCGCCGAAGTAGAGGTAATCGGCCCACTCGAAGAGGCGGCGCAGGCCGGCGCGATCCAGGCGTTCGCTCGTGGGGTAAGAGCGCACGAAGTCGCCCGGATTGGTCGGCTCCTCCGTGTAGGGGTTGATCTCGGGCAGCAGCACGCTGCGGCAGGAAAGGCCGAAGCCGGCGGCGTACTCGGCGAAGCGTTCGCAATAGGTGACCTGCCCATCGAGCACGTGCGACGCCGGCAGGAACAGGATGTTCTTCCCCCGCGCCTCCTTGAACATCTGGCGGTCGATCTCTTTGGTGCCGCCCATGAAGGGGTCGTGGCCCGAGAGCAGCCAGGCGCAGGATCTCGGGCTGAGGCTGACGGGGGATGACCGCTTGAACATCGGGCGTGGTCAGCGGACCCTGGTCGTGGCGTGGATGGCGTCCGCGGCCTCGGCGAAGGCGGCGCGCACCGCGTCGCTCTCCCGTGGAGAGGCCGCGAACTCGCGCGCCAGCGTCAGGTGCGCGCCGCGGCCGCTGGTCTTCAGCACGATCGCGGCGTAGCGCTTCATCTCCGGGGAGGCCGTGGTCCGAAGGTAACGGCCGAGGGCGTCAGCCGCCAGCGGGTTGTCGACGCCCGCGAGCATGGCGACGCCCACCTTGCGGGCGCGGTCGCCGTCCAGCGTGTCGCCGGCGGTGGCCACGATGGTGGCCACGGCGTCGTAGGCTTCGGGCGTGTTGACCGCGATCAGTTCCTGGATGCCCTCCAGCGTCGCGCCGGCCGCGATCCGCTCCCGCGCGGCGCGAACACGCTCCGCGGGCGTGGCCGGCGCCGGCGCGGCCGGAAGATCGCCCGCCGCCGGCAGCGCGCCGCGCGCGGCCAGCAGGGCGCGCACGCGGGCGGCCCGCGGGGGAGCGAACGCGGCGGCGATCTCGCTCTCGATCGCCCGTGGCGAGGCCGCGCCGGCCGGACCCTTGCCGCGATGCCGGGCGCGCGCGGCGGCTTCGATGAGGTCGGCCGCCAGGCCATCGCTTTCAACCTTGCCCGCGGCCCGCGCGGCGTGCGCCGCCAGCGGCTGGCCGAAGCCGGAGAGGAAATCGAGCGTCTGTTCGCGCTCCACGATGTCCCCGGTGGAAAGCGCCCGGATCAGCAAACCGTCGAACAACGGCTCCGCCTGGTCGGACGGAAGCGCCAGCCCCACCTCGACCGCCGCGCGGCTGTACGGCGACCGCCACGGGCTCGCGGCGCGCTCCGCCAGGAGGGAGGCGGCGGAGGCCGGGAAGGCCAGGAGGTCGCGCGTGGCCTGCTCGCGCTGCGCCGCCGAGCCGGAATCGACCGCGCCGCACAGCCGCCGCCAGGCGTCTTCGACCGCCGCGCGCGCCGGGTCGTTCCGCGCCGCCACGCCGCCGCGCTGGTTGGAAAGCAACCACATCGCCCCGCCCACCAGCGCCGCCACCACCAGCAGCCCGACCACCAGCCCGGCGACGCCGGCGTGGCCGGCGCGGGCGGACCTCACGATGCGACTTCCATCCGAATGAACGTTCATCACGCGCCCGTAAGAACCTGTTCCGAACCCGCCAGGCGTTCCGCCGCTACCCGCCCGGCCGCGCGGCGGAACGGCCAGCCCCTTCCGCCCGCCAGGTCGGGTCGGCCCGCAGGAAGAAGTAGGTGAGCGGATCGTCGCGCAGCGTCTCCGCCACGGGAAGGAACTGTTCGAACCGCCGGCGCGCGTCAGCCGGGCGCAGGGGCGCGGCGGCTGCGAGGCTGAAGTATTCCCGGAGGGCGGTGGGAAACGCCGCGGGACCGCGCGGCGCGCCGAGGTCGTCGCGCCCCGCGACCAGCGCCGCGGCCAGGTCCGCCGTGGCCAGTTCGTCGCCGTCGCCGCCCGCGCCGGAGGCCGCGAGCAGGTCGAAAAGAGGCGCGCCGCGGTCACGCGGCTCGCCGCGCTGAACCCGCGCCAACACCTCCGCCAGGCGGAGGAAGTCCGCCCCACCCGCCGCCGCGAGGGCCGCCCCGGCCGGGGAAGGCTCGCGGGCCAGCAGCGACAGCGCGTGGTAGATGTCGGCGGCCAGTTCCAGGTCGGGCCGTGCGCCGCGCGCGCGCAAGAGGTGCGCTTCCTCGGCCAGGAACCGCGCGGCTGGAGCGGCCACCTCTTCCCGCGGGTCGCGCAGGTAGCGGTGGCGCGCGAACGGCGCCGCCCCCGCGGCCGCGGCGCGCCACTCCCCGCCGCCGCCATCGGGGACCAGGAAGCGCTGGTAGCAGGCCAGCAGCGCGGCTGAATCATGGTGCGCGAGCAGTTCGTAACGATAGGCGTGCAGCGCGCGCAGGAAGGGGGCGCGCTGGTCCGGGTAGTTCTCGCACAGCGCCCGCCGGCTGGCGGCGGCCGCGGGCTGGTCGCCGTTCTCGTCGGCGATGGCGGCGCGCCGCGCCAGGGCGTGCGCCAGCGTGGCGCGGTCGCCGGCCGCGCCCCAACAGACGTCGGGAAGCACGCGCAGGAAGCGGTCGGCCCACTCGCGGAAGGATCGGGCCGCGCCCTGCTGGCCGCGGTCGCGGGCGGCGCGGGCGCGCTCGAACAGGTCGTCGGCCAGGCGCCGGTAGAGCGCGGCCAGGCGCGCGCGGATTTCATCGTCGCGCGCCGCGCCCTTCGTGGCCGCCTCGCGCAGGAGGCTCACGCAGCGTTCCAGCAGCGCTTCCTCGCGCGGGCCGGGAGCCGACGCGCCCACCTTGGCGAACGCGATCCGCGCCAGGCGGATGGAGGCCAGGGCGCCGAAGAAGCCGGGCGCGGCGGCGGCCTTCTCCATCTCGGCCTCGGCGGCGCGGTCCTCGCGGGGCGCGCCGCGGGCCGCCGCCAGGCGATCCCGGGCCAGGGCGGAGAGAAAGCGCAAACGGGCCGCCGTCTCCGGCTCCCGGGGCGGCGGCTCCAGCAGGTCGGCGAGCGCCCGCGCGGCCTCGTCAAGGATGCCGGCTTCGCCACGCTCCACCCCGATGCGCAACAACTCTTCCGCCGTGCGCGAGCCGCGCGGCGCGGCCGACGTGGGCAGGGCCAGCAGGCGCACGTCGCTGACCCGCGCCGGCGCGTAGAGCACGCGAAACCCCACGGCGCGCCGGCCGCGGGAGGGGAACGGGAGGTCGTCGTGGAACGCCACCCGCGTTTCCCGGCCGTCGGGTCGGCGCACCGTCATCTCGACGGCGTCGTCACGGCGCTCCACCCTGAAGCGGTAGTCGCCGCTTCCCGGCGCCAGATCGGGAGAGTCAAAGACCAGCGCCGGATCGCCGTCGCGCCGCATCTCGGCGCGCGAGTTCCACTCCTCGCCGAGCGCGAAGCAGTACCCGGTCTCCTGGGCGGCGCCTTCGTCGCGCCCGCAGAGAAAGATGGTGAAACCGGGCGAGAGCGGGCCGCCGTCGCCCACCGGCGTGACCGTGAACCGCAGCGAGAAGTCCGCCAGACCCGCCGTGCTCGGCGCGGCCAGCACGCGCCAGGCGGCCGCCGCCCCGCCGGGCGGGGGAGCCAGGGTGAAGGCGTTGCCCACGGTGTCCGAGGCCGGAGCGGCGCCGCTCTCCGCGCGCCAACCGGCGGCGTCCAGCGGTTGGGCGGCGTCCGATCCGAAGAGGCTGCCGTCATCGTCGCCGCCGCCCAGCGCTCCGAGGCCGCCGGCGCGGCCGAACCAGGCGAAGGCCGCGAGGGCCGCGGCGAGCAGGAGCACGGCGGCGGCCGCGAAGTCTACGCGCGACCAGCGGGGCCGGCCGCGCGCCCCCCGGGCGCGACCGGCGGTGACGAAGCGTTCGCCGCCCAGGAAGGCGTCGATGTCGGCCGCGAGTTCGCGGGCCGAGGCGTAGCGTTCGGCCGGCTCCTTCTTCAGGCAGCGGAGCGCGATGTGGGCGGCCTGGGCCGGGAGGTCGGGGCGCAGGCGCGCGGGCGAGGGGGCCGGGGCGTCGAGCACCTGCAACAGGGTCTTCATGGAGGTCTCGCCGCGGAAGGGCGGCCGGCCTGTGAGCATTTCGTAGAGCGTGGCGCCGAGCGCGTAAACGTCGGTGCGGCCGTCGAGGGCGTCCATTTCACCGCGAGCCTGCTCCGGCGCCATGTAGGCCGGCGTGCCCACGGTGACGCCCGAGCGGGTGATGGTCTCGTCGGAGTCCACCACCTTGGCGAGGCCGAAGTCGGTGACCAGCGGCCGGCCGCCGGCCGCGATGAGGATGTTCGACGGTTTGACATCACGATGGATGATGCCCTGCTCATGCGCGTAGGCCAGGGC
>JACQVU010000310.1 GCA_016209585.1 Planctomycetota bacterium | reverse complement strand
CTTGTAATGGTTGTAGACGGCGACGGAGAGGATTTTCTTGGCCTTCTCCTGGCCGACGACGTACTGGTCAAGTTTGTCGTGGATCTCGCGCGGCGTGGGCAGCGAGGCCGGGCTGAATTCCACCGTCGGCGCGGCGCCCTTGTCTTTCTCCTTCTTCTGTTCTTCCTCGAGGATGGTGTTGCAGAGCGCGATGCACTCGCTGCAGATGTAGATGCCGGGCGGGCCGGCGATCAGCGAGTCCACCATGCCGCGGCTCTTGGTGCAGAACGTGCACCGCTCGATGTCGCGTCCGCGTCGATCCTTGGCCATACGGCAGGGGAGGGAAGGAGAAGGGAGAGCGGGATCAAAAAACCGCCCCTGGCGATCGGGCGGGCTGATGTAGTCTATCGGATTTCACGGGTAGCGCCTTTCAAAAAAGCCCCAGCCCGCGGCGGCCCCGCCCGGCCACGATCTCCGCGCCCCCCAGGTTCCTTGGGGGATGATGAACCAGTCGGTCAGTATTGCTCCTCCTCCAGTTCCTCGAGGACCGAGATGTTGGCGCGGACCAGAACCACCAGGTTCTCCTTCAACACCGCCTTGGCGTTGCGGGAGACGAGGAAGCGGAGCAGCGGGATATTCGAGAGCCAGGGGATGCCGGCCTCGATGTCTTCCTCGCGGGCCTTCTTGAGGCCGCCGATGAGGATGGTGCCGCCGTCGGGGACGGTGACGGTGGTCTGGACCTTGCGAAGCGTGAGTTCCGGGGTCTCGATGTTGACGATCTGGTTGTTGGCGCCCAGAGACGTGGAGATGGTGGGAATGGGGCGCACCAGTTCCGCCGTGGTGGGCTGGAGTTCCAGGGTGATGTACTTGCGGTCGGCGGAGATGGTGGGGCGCACGTCGAGCACGATGCCGTCCTGCACGCTGGAGATGACCGGGTCGGCCAGGAACGCGCCCTGGGCGATCTCAATCTGGAAGTCGGAAATGTAGGAGACCTGGTTCACCAGCGTGACGTTGGCGCGCTGCGTGTTGAACACCGTGATGCGCGGCGCGGTGACCAGCGTGATCCGGTCGGACTTCTGCACGGCCCGGAGAATGGCCTGGATCTGGGTGTCGTCGATGTAGGTGAACTGCAGGCTCCCGCCCCCGGTGCGGTCGATGATATTGGGGTCGCCCACGGCCGCGTCGAAGAGATGCTCCATGCGCAGTTTGTAGTCGCCGTCGGTGTTGTCGTTGTAGAAAACGCCCAGGTTGGCCGACGTGCCCGCCCCCTGCGGTTGGGCCGCGGAACCGAAGAGCACGTCGTCGATGTTGGCGTTGCTGCCCTTGCCCGGCACCTGAAGCGCGTTGGCGCCCAGGCGGTTGCCCAGGTCCCGCAGGTCCACGCCGATGTCCTCCAGGAAGTTGTCGGCCACCGTCACGAAGCGGGCCTCGATGGTCACCAGCATGCCCGCGGCGCGGCGGAGGTCGGCGAGCAGGGTCTCGACCTCGTCCAACACCCGGGGCTGGTTCCGGATCAGAAGCGAGCCGTTGTTGTGGTAGGTGATGGCGGTCTCCGCGTCCCACTTGTCTTTGCGGACGTTGCCCTGGATGAGCTCCTTGAGCGTGTCGCCCGTGAACCCCTGCGGCTGCCCCTCCGGTTGCGGCTGCACGCCGGAGCCGGCTTCGGAGGTGTTGAGTTTGATGACGGGACCCGGGAAGTCGGTGATGGCGCCGGTGAGGTCGCGCACGTCGTACACGCGGAGCTCGCCGGAGTCTTTGGTGACCTGTTCCTTGGTGCCCACCACCAGGGCGCCGTTCTTGATCCAGTACCCGAGTTCCTTGACGCTCAACACCAGTTCCAGCGCGGTGCGCAGGCGGATGTCGCGCACGTTGGTGATGTTCACGTGGCTCTCATCGGACATGGCGCGCACTTCGGGCGTCATGACGATGTTCACGCCGGCCTCCGCCCGCAACTGGTTGAGCACGTCGGCGATCGGGGTCTCGGTATAGTCGAGGTTGACCCGTTTCGTGTCGAGCACGTTCTCGATCTCCTGCACGTCGCGCGGAACCGGCTTCTTCTCCTGTTGCAGCACCCGCACGCGGCGCGCCTGGACCAGTTCCCACTTCTCGTGCGAGGGCCACTCGAACACCGCCGTCTGCGGCACCAGCGCCAGCGTCAGGTCGGTCATCGCCCGCTGCCAGTGGAAACGCCACTCGTCGCGGATCGTGTCTTCCACCTTCTGGTCCCGGGCCCGCTTGGTGATGTCGAGCAGCGCCTTGGCGTCCTCGTTGAACGGGTCGCGGTAGAGAATCTTGTTCAACACCCGCGTGGCGTCGTCATACAACTGCCGGTCGAACATCTTCTGGGCCTCCTTGGCGAGGTCCCGGATCTCCTCGTTGCGCTTCTGCAGTTCCCGCTTCTGGTTCGCCTCCTCGAACCGGCGCGCGATGTCGGCGTTCACCGCCGTCTCCTGGGCCTTCTTGAGCACCCGCGCCTTCTTCGACGCCTCGATGTACTTCTCAGCCTCGTTCTTGTACCCCTCGACGTTATAGACGCTCGGCAACCACCGGATGCGCTCCAGCGCCTTCTGAAACTCCTCGATCGCCCGGTCGAACTTCTCCTCCTCGAACAACCGCCGCCCTTCCTTGATGTGCGCCGAAATCGCCGCCAACTGCTGCTGGTGCTGGATCAGGTAAACGCTCCGCTCAGCCCGGAACAGCGCGCCGGACCCGGTGTCCTGCTCCGTGATCATCCGCATGTCGTCCAGCCACCGCTTGGCGTCGCGGTTGTCTTTGTCCACGTCCAGCGCGAGGCGGAAGTTGCGGGCAGCCTCAAGATAGTCGCCCTGCTGGTAGCGCCCGATGCCGATGCGCACCACGTCGTCGGCGAGTTTTTTCTTGCTCAGCAGGTCCGCCGCCACTTCCTTCTTCGCCTTTTCCAGGATGTCGTCGTCCGCCGGCGGCGGCGGCAACGGGGCGCGCCCGCCAGCCACCGGCGCGACTCCCGCCTCGGGAGAGGCGGGCGCTCCGGCCGGCGATGCCACGGGAACCGCCGCGGGCTGCGGCGCCGGGGCGGGCGCGATCACCGGCTCAGCCGGGGCGGCTGGCGCGGGAGTCTCAGCAGCCGGAGCGGGGCCGGCGGTTTCAACGCCCTCCCGGTGAACATCTTCCCCCGCGCAGCCCGAGGCCAGCGAAGCCAGCAGAGCGGCAGCCAGGGGAAACCGACCGAACAGGCGACGCGACTGGGACTTCATGGCGAACTCCACCCTCCCGCCCGCTCGACCGGGCGCGCGAGGGGAGCGCGTCCGGGCGGCTGGCGGGGTCTGACAGTTCAACGTGGTTGGATTGTACGCGATCCGATGTCACCGGGCTGTCACGAACCGACGAAAACGAGCCACCTTTCCGGACCGCGGACGCCGGCGGCGAGCGAAAGGACGCGAAAAAAATCCGGATTTGTTCTTGGAGCGGATGTCAGGAGTGATGCGCCCCGGCGTCAGACGCGCGCGCCGACGGGCCGCGGGCCGGGAGCGCCGACCGCGCTGGTGAGGCCCAGCGTCGCCGGGTCCCGCTCACCGAGGAGCGTCTGATATATCTCCAGGTCAGCCGCCGCCAGGCCGGGCGGCTTCTTGCCCGGAGTGAACGCCTGCGCCAGCCCCTGCTGGTTGGTGAACGCGCCGGACTTCTCCAGAGGGACAGCGCCAGCCAGCGCGACGGCGGCCGCGCGGACCATGGTGGTGGCGTAGGCGGTGACCATGACGAATTTCGCGGCGCGCGGCATCAGCGCGCGCAGGTCGGCGGGCGCGTGGTTTCCGGGCGCCATGCCCAGGAACGCGAGCACGTCGCCCCCCCGCGCCAGGGCTTCGCGGGCCGGAACGATCCCCTGGGCCACCGCGTCGGCGCCGAAGACGGCGCCCGCGCCCGCGCGGTTCGGGTTGCGGTCGCCCGGGACGGTGAACTTCGGGTAGACCACGTCCGGCTCGACCTCCCGCCCCAGGAAGGAGACGGGCGCTCCGGGGGCGAAGGTGTCGATCACTTTGCGGATCGCCGCCATTTCCTCGTTGGTGTTCCACAGCGACACCACGGGAATCACCGGCCCGGATTCCAAAGCCTTGCGGAAGAGGTCCACGGCCAGAGGCGCCGCGATGGGCGATCCGCCGGCGTAGTGGCGGGAGAGGCGGTGGGTGTTGACCGAATCGAGATCGCGCCGGCCACGATCGCACATCCACCACTGGTTCACCTGGGGGTTGTGGCGGGGGCGGACGCGGACCATCTCGCCTTCCAGCAGGAAAACGTCGTCCACGTTGGCCTCGGCCGGACGGATGTCGGCGGTGACGTTGCAGCCCTTGGCGCAGTGGGGGCAGATGGAGTCAGCCTCAGCCAGGTTCCAGACCCGGGAGGCGTAGAGGAAGTGGCGATCGATGAGCGCCCCCACAGGGCAGACGTCGACCACGTTGCCCGCGAGCAGATTGTTCAGCGGGCGGCCGGGGAAAAGGTCCACCTCGGTGCGGTCGCCGCGGTTGATCATCGCCAGTTCGCCGGTGCCGGTGATCTCCTGGGTGAAACGCACGCACCGCGTGCAGGCGATGCAGCGCGTGCCCCAGTAGAGCACGTCGGCGGAGAACTCTTTCTTCGCGCGGATGTTCTTGTCTTCCAGGAAGCGCGAGCGGTCGCCGCCATGCTCGTACGAGAAGTTCTGCAGGTCGCACTCCCCGGCCTTGTCGCAGATCGGGCAGTCCAGCGGGTGGTTGATCAGCAGGAACTCCAGCACCGCCCGGCGCGCGGCCTTCACCTTGGGAGACTTGGTGTCGATCACCAGGTCGGGCGAGACCCGCGTCGCGCAGCCGATCTCCACGTCGCGGCGGCTGGTGGAGACGTTCACCAGGCACATCCGGCAATTGCCGGCGACCGTGAGGCCGGGATGGTAGCAGTAATGGGGCACGTCGACGCCGTGCATGCGGCAGGCGTCCACCACGTTGACGCCCGCCGGCACTTCGCACTTCCTGCCGTCGATGGTGATGGGGATCATCGTTGCCAAGAACTTGGTCGCGGTTCGCGTCGCCCGGCGTTTCCTCTCCGACGGTCCGCGGAACGGTCGTGAGATGCCCAACGGCGACGCGACGCTGATAATACCTGACGCGGGACGCCGGACAACTGCGATCCGGGTTCCCCGCCGCCGCCGGGCGCGAGTCGGGGCGGCGCGAGTATGATACGGCCATGCCCACGCACCAATACGATCTCGTGGTGATCGGTTCCGGTCCCGCCGGAGAGAAAGGCGCGGCGCAGGCCGCCTACTTCGGCAAGCGGGTGGCGCTGGTGGAACGCGAGCCGGTCCTGGGGGGGGCGGCCGCCAACACGGGAACGCTGCCGAGCAAGACGCTGCGGGAGACGGCGCTCATGCTCTCCGGCTTCCGCGCGCGCGGGCTGTACGGGGTGGACCTGTCGTTGCGGCGGCAGGCCACGGTGCGCGACTTTCTGTTCCGCGAGGAGCAGGTGAAGGAGATCGAACGCGAGCGGGTGCTGGCCAACATCGGCCGGCACCGGGTGGACGTTTTCCACGGGCTTGGCTCCTTCGTCGACCCGTGCACGGTGAAAGTGGAGCCCGGGAAGAACGCGGCGGGCGCGGAGCCGGTGCTGCTCCGCGGCCAGGCGATTCTCATCGCCACCGGTTCGTCGCCGCGCCGGCTCAACGTCTTCCCGTTCGACGATCCGCGGGTGTACGACTCAGACACCGTGCTGGGCCTTCACGAACTGCCGCGGACGATGGCGGTGATCGGGGCGGGGGTGATCGGGTGCGAGTACGCCTGCATGTTCGCGGCGCTGGGGGTGCGGGTGTCGCTGGTGAACCCCAAGGAGGCCATCCTGGAGTTCCTTGACCATGAGGTGGCGGCGGCGCTGAAGCAGCGCATCATCGACCTTGGCGTCACGTTCGTCGCGCCGGGCCGGGTGGAGGCCTGTGTCCCCGAAGCGGACCATCTGCTGCTGAAGTTGGACCCCGCGCGGCGCGTCAAGGCCGACGCCGTGCTGGTGACGGCCGGCCGGGTGGGCAACACCGCCGCGCTGAATCTGCCGGCGGCCGGCCTGGTCGCGGGCAAGAACGATCTGCTCGAGGTCGACGCCGCCTTCCGCACCAAGGCGCCCCACATCTTCGCCGCGGGGGACGTGATTGGCTTTCCGGCGCTGGCCTCCACCTCCATGGAGCAGGCGCGCCTGGCGATGGTGAACGCCTTCGATCTCAAGTACAAGACGGAGGTGGCGCCGATCCTTCCCTACGGCATCTACACCATTCCCGAGGTGTCGATGGCCGGAGAGACCGAGGAGACGCTGCGGGAGAAGCGGACGCCCTACGTGGTCGGCAAGGCCAGTTACGGCCTGAACGCCCGCGGCGTGATCATTGGCGACTACACCGGCTTCCTGAAGTTGCTCTTCGCGCTCGACACCATGCGGCTGGTGGGCGTGCACGTGATCGGCGAGTCAGCCTCGGAACTGGTGCACGTCGGCCTGCTGGCGCTCATGATGGGCGCGACGCAGGAACTGTTCATCCGCACCTGTTTCAACTATCCGACGCTTGGCGAACTGTACAAGTACGCCACCTACGACGCCATGGGCCGCCGCGCGAAGATGGAGGCGGGGAAGTGAGCGGAGAGGGGAAGTGACGAGCGCGGCGCGCCGCGGGGCGAAGTCACCGCCACCGCGGCGGCGGGGCGTGGAGCCGAGATCCCCTCGCCCACGAAGAGGCTGGGCAACAGTCGCTGGCCGTCCCACTTGTCGGTGAGAACCGCGCGTACGACTTCCTCTTCCGACGCGAGGGGCATCACTCTTCACGGAGGATCGACGGAAGGTCGGGCGCGGCCGATGGGGAAACGGCTCCCTCGCGTGGAGGCGAGCCGTCGATGAAATACTCGATACCGTCGGTGAAAAACTCCACCTGCGCCGGGCGCCCCGCATTCGTTTCCTAGGCGATCTCAATGCCCCCGCGATCGGTGAGAAACACGCTCGGCGCGCTTTTCGGCGGAAACTCATAGGCCTCCAGAAAACGCAAGAGATTGCTCAACGCGCGCGGCGACATCGGCGCTCCGCGTTGTTCCGCGCCCCAGCCGGGTTGATAGAAGTCACGAAACAGGCGGATGCGACCCCAGCCTCGCGTCCCGAGGCGCCGAAGCAGGAGTTCCTCGGCATGCATTTCCCCCGGTTCCACGCGGACGATCGCCTGCAGGGGAGCCGGTTCCTCCCAACCAGGGGCGGAGGCGATGGCTTCGGATTCGGTGAGCGCGAAGAGCATGCGCGGCTGTCAGGAATACTCTGGATTGAGTGTGGTCAGGCGGCGTTCCGAAAGCAAGCCGAAAAACGCCTCTTTGACCGCCTCATGCGCCTGGTCGAAGCGGAACATGGCGTCATCGAAGCCGGCCAAGTCCTGCGCGCCACACCAGGTGTCGATATCAAGTCAGGCAATCCCGCCCCCGAGCCGGTTGCGCTGTCAGCCGCGTCAGCGGGCGGTCGATCATCCGGGCAGGGCGGATCGCGCGGACCCGGCGCCGGAAGGGCCTGTTTTTCCAGCGGCGGGGCTGATGGCTGGCGCGGGGAGCGG
>JACQVU010000309.1 GCA_016209585.1 Planctomycetota bacterium | reverse complement strand
GTCGTGCGCCGCCCCCGGTTCGCCGCGCGCCAGCAGCGCCCGGGCATAGCCCGCGGCCAGGGCGGGATGGTCGCCGGTCGCTTCCAGACCCTCCCGCCAGAGGGCGTCGGCCGCGGCGGCGTCGGCGCCGACCGCCCGCGCCAGGCCGCGGACGTTCGCGAAAACGAGAGCCGCGGCCGCGCCGCCGGATGCCCGCGCGCCGGCCCCCACCAGCGACTCCCGCGCCCAAACCAGCACGTCGCGGCGCAGCGCCTCGTGCCCGCCGTCGCCGAGCCGCTCGCGCAAATCGGCCAGCAGCGTGCGCCGCATGGCCGCGGCCCCTTCGCCGGCCAGCCGGTCCGCCGCGGCCAGGTGGCTTTCACGCGCCGGCTGGTCGCCGGCCTTTTCAGCGTCCAGCGCCGCGTTCAGCGCCAGTGCCAGCGACCCCGGGTTGGCCCGCGCCAGGTCTCCCGCCGCCTCCAGCGCCGGCTGCCACGCGCCGACGCGCGCGGCGTACCCGGCGAACGCGAAGAGCGCTTGCGCCCGCGCGGCCTCACGCCCCGCGGGCTGGGGACTGGGTGTTGGGGGCTGGGACGGCGCCGGGGCGGTCTCCTTCAGGACCCGCGCCGCCTCCCGGAACGACATCGCCGGGAGTTCAACCACGAACGCGCCGTCCGTGGAAGCCGCCGGCGCCTCTTGGGGAGTCTCCTCGAACGCGAGCGTCAGCCGGTTGCGCCGCAGCAGCGTGCCGGCGGCGTCGGTTACCCGCGCCTCGCGGGGGATGAAGAGATCGTTGCGGAAGCGCCGGCGCAGCGGGTCGCGTTTCTGCTCCGGCGACGAGAACTGGTAACGCTCGACCAAGTCGCCGGCGAACCGCATCTCGCCGCTGGAAAGCACCCCCACCGCGCCTTCCTCGCCGCCCACGCGACTCTCGCCCTCGAAATTGAAAACGACCACCTCCCGTGGATCGGTGCGCCGCGTGAGCGTGATCATCCGCCGCGCGCCGCGCACCGAGGTGGTCAGCGAGTACAACCGCCGGACGTGGGCCGGGTCTAACTCGAAGGGCGTGAACAGCATGCTCACCGGCAGGCAGTACTCGGTGTCTTCCCAACTGCCACGCGCGGCGTCGGTCCGCGGCCCGCGCGAGAGGATCAGGCCAGCCTCTTCAAAACGGTGCTCCAACCGGTTCGCGCGGCCGCGCCGCGCCAGGGCCACCACCGCCAGGTCCGGACGGCCCTTCGCCCGCATCAGGAACTGATCGTGCTGGAAGGTGAACTCCACCTCCGTCGTCTCGCGCACCGTGACGCCGTCCGGTTCGTAGATCTCCTGCGTCAGCGTCCCGCGCACCACCGGCAACCGGTAGGCGTAGCGGTCGATCACCTCGTCCTGCCGCGTGCGCGGCGGCAGGTCGGGCAGCGGCAACGCCTCCGGCGGCGCCGGGTAGGCGTCCAGCAGCGCCGCCGCGCCGCCCGTGGCCCCCTCCAGCGGCAGCGCCGGCAGCGTCACGGGGCCGAAGAAGCGGAGTTCCATCTTGCGTGGCGTCACGCTCGCCTGGTCGCCGGCCGGCTGGCCGGCCGCGCCAGCCACTGCGGTCGCGCCGGCCTCCTCTTCCGCCTCGAAGGGATCGGCGGAATAGGGCGCCAAAAGCGTCTCCTCCTTCACCGGCGCCCCGGTGGGGGGGAAGGCCCGCTCTCCCAACGCGGCTGAGAGCGCCGCCACCAGCGGCTCTTCCGGCTCCTCCCGGGTGACCCGCTCCGGCGCCGGCGGGGCCGGGGGCCGCGGCGGCAGCGGCAGCCCGGCCGCGGAGACCGGGCCACGGACCTCCTCCCCCCGCACGGTGACGCGGGCGAAACCGCTCACGACCCCGTATTTGGCGGTCAGATGCCCGATCCGATCCAGCGCCTCGCGCACCGGCGGCTCGCCCGACCGGAGCGCGGCCGTCAATCCCTCAATCTCGCGCGCCGCGTGCGTCAGCGCCGCCGCCGCGGCCCCGCCGCCCTTCACCGGAGCGGTGGACACCGTCTCCTCCTTCGTTCCGCGCGCCGACACCGTGACCGACACCGTCTTCGCGGCTGCATGCCGGCCGAGGACCAGGCAGGCCGCGCGCTCCTCCATCGCCGGCAGACGCAGCGCCCCAGCCAGCGGCGCGCCGTCCACCGACAGCGTCACCTTGCCGTCGCGCGTGACCGCGCCGCGCCACGAGGCGCTCACCGCGCGCGTCGCCGCCGGCAGATCCCGGGCGTCAGCCAGCGGCACAAGCACCCCGCCCAGCGCGGCTGCCAGCCGCCGCGGCAGCGGGCCGCGCGGCAGGTCCGCCCGCCCGGTGACCACGATGTCCACCGGCCCCTTGCCGGGACCGCTCAGCGCGGCCCGTGCCCGCTCGACCAGCGCGGCCGCCCCCAACTCGCCGGCGGTGGGCGCGAAGTCGCTCATGATCACCACGCGCGCCCCTTTGGCATCGGCCGCGCTCACCATTTCCCCAAGGCGTGCCAGCGCCGCCCCCAGGTCGCTTCCGCCGAAGGGCCGCTGCGCCGCCAGAAACTCCGCCAGCCGCGCGCGCGCTTCCGGCTGGTTCGCCACCGGCGCGGGCGCGAACGCCTCCACCTCGCCGTCAAAAAGCGCCACGGTGAACCGGCGATCCGGCGGCTCGTTCTCCAGCAGCGCCAGCGCCAAGGCTGCCGCCGCGCCCAGGCTCTCCGGCGGCGTCGCCCCCGAACGATCAATCGCCAGCACCACCGGCGGCGCGGGCGCGGGCGCGGGGTTCCCCTCGTTCCTCGCCCCGCGCCCCTCACCCCAACCCTCTCCCAGTGGGAGAGGGAGCAAGGGTGAGGGCGGCGTCGGCGACGGGGCCGGGGGGAAAACCCACGCCGCGAAGCAGCCGGTGTCGCCCGCCTCGACCGGGCCGACCACGGGAAGCGGCGCGGTCGCGTCACTCAGCCGGTATTCAAAGACGAAATCACGCCGCGGCGCCCAGTGCTCCACGCGACCGCTCCAGGTGGCCGCGCC
>JACQVU010000306.1 GCA_016209585.1 Planctomycetota bacterium | reverse complement strand
GGGGTCGGGGAACGATACGACGGTTTGCTCACCTTGCGCCGCTGGGCGCGAACGCACAGGGAGCCATTCCCCGTCGCCGGTATCCACTTCCTTCCGGACGGCGTCTTCGCCGCGCGGGCCGCGGGTGACGAAGACCCAAGGGGGCGTCCGCGGATTTCGCGGATAATGCAGATTGGTCAGAGACGTGTTGATCCATTGGCCCCCCCTCTGCGTTGGCTTCATCCGCGCAATCTGCGTCATCCGCGGACGACTCCGGCGGCGCGGCTCACGTCACGCCCACGTCCAGCCAGGCGACGAGGCGCCAGCCGAACCCGGCGCCGACGGCGATGGAGAGGAGGAGGGCGAAGCCGCCTTCGGTGTTGAACGACAGCATGCTCATGGCCCCGCCCAGGCCGCCGGTGACGGTGACGACGCGCGCGCCGCCCGGCGCGACCGAGTGGGCGTTGAGCAGGAGTTGGCGGCCGCGCCCGGCTGGGGCCGGAACCGTGCCGGTCTCGGCGATGTCGGTGACGGCGAGGTCGCACTGCGCGCTGAACGCCGCGCCGAGGTCGATGACGCCGCCGGCGCCGCCGGGATCAGGGATGGCGTCGAGCAGCGGCTGACCGCCGCCGTCGACGAAGTCCTCCACTTCCTGTCCCCACGAGTTGTCGAAGATGCGTTCGCCCATGGTGTTGCCTTTCGTGGTGGCGGGTTTCGTCCTACGCGTCCTTGCCGGCTTTGCCGGTGGTTTCGGCGGCGGGCGGGCGCGGATCGTCACTTCCCGATACGCGGGGCCTTGGCCTCGGCCCGCTTCCCCCACCCACGGCCGCGGGCGTCGCGGGTTGTGACGACGCCGTGTTCGCGGTGGCGGCCGCCGCGTCGATCTCGCGGCGCGCGTCGGCGCATGCGTTTTGCAGCGTGACGCCGCGCGTCCACCTGGCGGCCACTTCGCGCAGCGCCTCGAGGTCGCGGACGGTGTAGGTCGCGCGGGCGAAGCCGTGGGCCATGACCACCGGCCCGGACGGTCGGGCGAAGTCGTGGGCGCGGATTTCGCGGAGCATGGGTTCGTCGAAACCGAGGACGGCGTCGAGCTCGACGTCGGTCACGGCCTCGCCCGCCCTCGCCTGGCGGAGCAAGAGATCGACCGCGTCGACCAGCTGAAACGTGCGCTTGGGGCTGAGGCGGCGAAGGCGCATCTCAGCCAACGTGGAGCGATCCATCGAAGTCGTCCTCCGTTGAGAGAAAGTACTGTTCAGTTTTCTCGGCCCCCCAGAGGAGATGGACGACGAGGCCGAAGAGGTAGAAGCGGTCGTCCGTGGGGTGCAGGTTGCGAAGGCGAACCACCATCTTCGCGCCGCCCACGAGGTGGAGCGGGATTTTGAGGCGGTCGCTTTCGGGGAACGCGGTCACGAACTCGCCCTCCACCGCGCCGGGCACGCTGAGCGCGAAACCGCGCACCAGCGGCCGGCCGCGATAGAGGATGCTCCAGACGAGGTCGTTGGTCGGCGTGCGGTCACCGTCGGAGACGGTCTCGCGGTGAAGGAACTCGAGACCGATGATGACGGCCTGGTCGGGAATGGGGATCTCGCGCACCACGTCGCCGCCGGGCGTGGGCGAGATGGTCCCTTTGTCGGTGAGGAGGCCCACGTCTTCGTTGCGCGAGTCGGCCATGTCCCCGTACCGCTTGCGCTGCGTGGGATGGTCGAAGAACCCGCCCCGCACCCTGTCGCGTCGCCTATTTACGTTTTGCGTCGATGAGGCTGGGAGCGCCATGTCAGTACCCTTCGCGCAGGTAGGAGACGAGGCGGGCGACGGCGTCGTCGTCGGTGGAGCCGCCGTGACCCTGGAGCCAGTCGGCGTAGGCGGGGAGGGGCTCGTCGGGCGGCCCCAGGAAGCCCCCGGCCGTGATCTGGGGCGTCGCCGCGCCGGCGCCGGGGGGGACGGTGACGCGGGCGCGGAGCTTGTCGTTGACCACGTGGAGCGGGAAGAGGAGGTCGCCGCGCTCGTCGGCCGTGCCGAGGACGTCCGAGGCGCGCGTAGCGCGGTGCGCGACGCCGGCCGGGTTGATGAAGTCTCGCGACTCGATGCCCAGGGCGACGTTGGCCACGACGCCCGGCGCGATCTCGTCGGCGTAGAGGAAGCGAAAGACGGTCATCTCGGCCGTGAACTTCACGTCGTTCAAGAAGACGGCGTCGGGCGTGGGGTCGGGAAAGGTGACCGAGTCGCCGAACACGTTGATCCAGGGGCGGACGAAGAAGTTGTTGCCCACTCGACGCGGCTTCTTGCCCCAGTACGCGACGACGCGCTCGACGGCTCCGGCCTCGCCCCGCACGAGCGCGCGCCAGGCGGCGAACGCGGGAAGCACTTCGTCGGGGCGACCTGACAGGCCGTGAAAGACGATGCCGGGTTCGATGGGCGTGCCGGCCGTGGAGGCCTGGATGGCGCCGCCGACCACGTCGCCCGACTTCACGTGTAGCGGCCAGTCGGGGTTTTGGGCCCACTGTTCGGCCCCGAAGAGCACGTCGGCCACGGCCGGCTTGTCGAGCGCGGATCCCGCTCCTTTCTCGTTGGGATAGGTGAGGGCGACCCGGAACGCGTTGGTTCCGGGGCTGAACTTCGTCACCACCTGCCGGAGGACGACGACCTCGTCGTTGATGGTCCAGTTGATGGTGTGGAAGCCGCCGAGAGCGAGGACGCCCGCGCCGTCGTAGACGTAGGTCGTGGGCCAGAACGGGTTGCGCGTGGCCATGGGGTGAGTCAGGTTCCGCCCACCGACTGGGCGTTGATGCCGCGCGGCCCCATGAGCGTGACGATGGCCGGGGTGGCCGCGGTGAAGACCGACGGGCCGAAGTTCCATTCCAGCTGGAACTCCTCGTCTTCGGGGAAGCGAAGCACGTAGGGGTTGCCGAAGGCGTCGACGAACCTGAGGCGCACGGCGAGTTTCGGCTCGCCGATGGTCGCGTCCTGGGCGATGCCCGAACCGCTGGGATGGAGAGCGATGGCGCCCTCGTAGACCTCCTTCACCGCGCCGAAACCGAGGCGGAAGATGCCGTTGCGGATCTCTCACGCAAAGACGCCAAGTCGCAAAGTGCTCTTTTTGTGTTTGTCTGTTTTCCTGTTGGTCTGCTCCGGTTCCTTCTTCTTGGCGTCTTTGCGCCTTGGCGTGAGACCGCCGCTGGCTCAGCCGCTGGGCCAGCCCCCGGACCCGCGCCCGGATCTCGGGGCCGGAGAGGCGCAGGCCTTTCTGATTGCCCGAGCCGTCGCCGGTTGCGCCGCCGTTCACGGCCTTCTTCTCGTCGGCGGAGCGTTTGATGCGCGCGTGTTCGAGCGGGAAGAAGAGGCCGGTGGCGTACTCGGTGATGCCGGTGAAGACCAGGTTGAGCGCCGCGCCGCCGACGAAGCCGACGGTGATGAGCGGGTTGCCCAACGCGCTCTGGACGGCGCGATGG
>JACQVU010000305.1 GCA_016209585.1 Planctomycetota bacterium | reverse complement strand
GCGTCAAGACACCAAGAGTGCAGCGCCCAAAGCGCGAACACCGCGCGGCACCACGCTCCGGGCCAAACCATGAACCGCCCGGACAGGTCGTACAGGTCGCCGAGAAGTCCCGCGCCGTCCACAGGCGCGGTCCACGGCTGGGGATCGACCAGCACCAGCGCCGAGCCGCCGCCGGCCGGGGCGCCCGCCGTGGGGGCGCCGGCGTAGAGCGCCGCGTCCACCATCGGGGTCGGCGCCTTCACGCCGCGCGCGCCCAGCCGCTTGATCACGTCGGCGCGCGTGGTGGCGCGCGCGATGGGGTCAAGGCCGTCTGCCTCTTCCTTCAACCGGCGCAACGCCGCGTCGAGGACTTCGCGGCTGGGGTCATGGGGGAGCGAGCCGAACACGCCGTCCAGGATCGCCGCGAGGTCCGCGCCGTTTGTTGCAGCGGCCACGGGCAAGGTCGCCGCCGGGCGTGCCGCCCGTTCCGTTCGCTCTTCCCGTTCCGTTCGCTCTTCCCGGCCCGCGGCCACCAAAAGGGCGAACGACCACGGTTCACCGCCGAGCGCCACCGCCACGCCGTCGCGCTGACGGTCTTCGCCGGGGGCGCGACACTTTGGCGCACGGAAGACGCGGGCGAGATCGGACGTTCCGTCGATCACGAAACCGGCCACGCCGGGCGCCGCCAGGGGAAGGCCGGAGGCGTCGAACGCTTGGCGGACCACACGTTCCGTGCCCAGGTACGCGAGCGCGTACCCTTCCCGGTCGGCGCAGGGCCGGTCGAACAGGAAGATGAGGCGCAGCCCGCGAGGCGTTCGATACGCGACGTCGCACGGCAGCACGTCGCGGAGAGTTCCCGCGCGCGCGGCTTCCTTCAACCGCACCACGATCTCCGCCGGAAGCAGCGAGTGTTTGTCCGCGGCGTCGTGCCAATCCGCGTCGATGAAGATTCCCAACGCCCAGAGCCAGTTTTCGCCCGTCCGCTGGTTCCCGCGCCAGCGGTGCGCGCTTACCCAGCAATCGCCGCCCGTCAGAGTGTTGAGGAAGACCGCCACACATTCAGCCGTCCAGGCGGGAAGGTCAGGATCGCCCACCCTGACGAAACGATCCGCGTGGCCGGTCGCCACGGGCTTCCCGACGGAAACGCCGAGAACCGGCGCGCTTTCGTCGGCCGGCGTGGTACGATGTTGCTCGCGTGAACCGTTGGGAAGCGGGGCGTCGCCGGCCAGGGCGGCGCCCGCGCCGTTTGTGGGGGTCATTGCCGCGCCCTCCGCCAGTTCCGCGCCGGGGGGTCGCACTCGCAGCACCGGCGCGTGCCACACCGCCGCCGGAGGGAGAGCGAGCCCTTCGCGTCCACGATCCAGCGGTACCCGCATATACGACACTGTGTCAGGCCGGTCGAAGGGTCGAGAAGGATGCCGGTTGCGCGCTTTGTCACGGCCGCACCGCCGTTTCGCCAGCCGCCAGCCGTTCGATCTCCACCGCGGGAATCAGCACCCGGCCGCGCGGGCCGCCGGACGGGCGCAGCGCCCGAACCAGCGCGGCGCGAATCCACCGCCGCAGCGTGCGAGTCGTCACGCGCAGTTCCGCCGCCGCTTCCGCCATTGTGTAGAACCGTCGATCAGTCATATCCCACCCCCTCCCTTGTTGTCGCCCCAGGGCCGCACCGCGTGCCCTATGGGCTTCTTTATCGGGTCGGGGCCACCGAAAGTCCCGCAGGTTCGCGCGCAAGATTCCGGCGTCGCCGGAAGACGCAATCGGCTGTAAGGCGCGAATATGCGCCGGAAACGCCGTCTTGCGCGCGTCGCAAAAGATTTCTTACGGCCGGCCGATTCCCCCTACGGCCGGGGAGTCCGCGTGCACCGCGCGATCAGGCCGGGGGAGAGCGTGTAGGCTTTGTTGGCCTTCTCGATGTAGCGGGCGACCAAGCGGAAGCCGTCTTTCAACCGGCGGACATTATCCCGCCGATTGTCGTCGCCGACTGTGGGCAGGCGCTGCCCGTCGAGAAGGGCATTCAGCGTTTCGGCTAGCGCGGGGGTCAGCGTCGTCGTCGGGAGGTCGCGCCCAAGGTATTGGCCCGTCACGGTCGCGCCCTTCGCGCTCGGTGTGACGGTCAGCACGGGGTAGAGCGCCGAGTCGAGGTCGTTTAGCCGCCGGCGCGCCTCATGTACAAGACGACCAACCCATGAGAGAGCCGCCAGGAAGGCGGCCTTGAGGTCCGATTCGACTTGTTCCCAGAGCGCCGCGAGATCAGAGACGGGAACCGCGAGCGCGACCACGAGGCGATCCGCGGCCGATATCGCCCGTGCCGAACACAGGAACGACATGGGGGGGTTCACCGGGGCCGCGAAGAACGACTCGACATAACCTTCCGTATCGAGAGGTACGAGATCAGCGTCCGGGGCCACCAGCGTGGGGTCTGGGCGATCCGCGGGAGCGATAAGCGAATAGTAATACTGTGAAACATAGGTGCCACGGTGCCGGAGGTCGTCGGGGAGAATTCCGAGCGCGCCGTCGACGTAGAAGAAGTGCCAAGCGAGTCGAAGGAAGGCGAGTTCGATGTCCCTGATCACGGTGGCCGCCTCTTGGCGTGCTTTCGCCCGGTCGGGCGGGTCTTCCAAGTCTGGAAAGGGGGAACCGGCAACCGCCACGAGGTACGCAATCGAATCCCGCACGTCGGCGAGTTCCTTTTCGACACTCGGCAGCGTCCGCCGCCCGGCGGGTTTGTGGCCAGTATCGAAGGCGCCACGGATGACGGTAGTGGAGAATTCCTCGCCAAGCAATTCGTTCACGATCCCCCTCCTTCCGCCGCGGGCGCCGCCGCCGGGGTCGCGCCGCCAGCCGCCACGCGGGCGATGATCGTTTCGATCAGGTCTTCCACGCCCATCGCCGCCTCGATGGTGGTCTTGTCCGGCGGAACGGAAACGAGGCCGGCGTAGTGCCGTTCCAACACGATTGGGGAGTTGCCCAGCCGCTTCGCCGCGAGCCAGACACCCGCCGCGCCGCCCAGGCCGGCCGCGCAAACGCAGTAGGTCGCGTTGCTCTTGCGGAGTTGATGCCAGGTGAAGGGCGCGGCGCCGTACTTGTCGATCAGCCGGCGGAGCGTCGCCTTGCCCAGGTCCTTGGAGAAGGGGGAATCGTCGCCGGCGCCGGCGAACACATGGATCGACTCCGGCGAGCGCAGGCGCATGGCCGCGAGTAGGCGCCGAAGCGCGGGCGACACGTCGAACGGAATGAGCCGCGCCCGCCCCGTCTTCGATTCAACCCCGATGCGGATGTTGCCGGGGCCGAGCGCGCCGCCCTGGTCCACGTCGGACCATTTCAGCGTGGCGATCTCGCCGTACCTTCCGCCCGTGAGCAGCAACGCGCCGATGAACGGCGCCGCCGGGCGGTAGCGCGGCGTTTCCCCCAGCGCGCCGCCGCCCACCTTCTCCGCGCGGGTCATCTTGAACACCGCGCGGTCGTGCCGCAGCGCCGCTTCCAGAATGCGCCGAAGGTCGGCCGTCGGGATGAAGGCCGGAAGCGGGTACGTTTCTTTCGCTCGCCGGAAGGCGTCGCGGATCGAGTCGGACGTGAGGTACGGCACCAGGCCGGCGCGGCGCCAGGTGTTCAACATCGTGCCAACGGCGCGGAAGTCCCGGTTGATCGAAGAGGGGCGGCGCCGTCGCGCAAGCGTCGGCTTGCGGGCGCCGCGCGGGCCGCCCTTCACCACGGCCGCCCGTGGGGCCGCGACGGCAGCCTGTCGAAACTTGGCGAGGCCGGCGATGGTGACGTTGGCCGGTCGGCGGATGCCCGCTTCTTCCGCCCAGGCCGCGAACCGGAAGGCGGATTGACGGTACGCGGCGAGCGTGCCGGGCCGGAGTTCGACGGCTACGCCGTCGAGGTACTGCTTCACGGCGTCGGCGAGCGTGGTGCGGGCCGCCGCAGGCGAGCCGCTGGCCAGGGCGGCGCGTTCGCGCGCGAGGGTTTCCGACTTGGCGAGGCACCAGGCGCGCCGCGCCTCGCGGGACGCGAGGCCCAGGCGTTCAAGCGTCACCGCCACTTCCATGCCCGTCGAGGGGTCGAGGTAGTGCGCCCGGTGAACGAGAGCGCCGGACGGATTCCGCCGCCGGCGAACCTTGACGCCCGGATGATCCGTCCGCTGGCGCTGCTTCCGCCGCGCCTTTGGAGACCGGGTGTCATCGGAAGAAACCGTGGTTCCAAAAATGGTCCCCGAAATGGTCCCCATCGTTTACGGCTCAGCGTCCTTTTGTGTCCTGTTGATCATCGATCCGTACCTTGCAGGTATGCACCGGAAACAGTATTTTAGAGTGCATATACGGATTCTACCGGACAGGGGCGGAAAACGCAAGGGCAATTCTCATAAGCCCTAGGCCGCTGGTTCGATCCCAGCCACCGCTATCCTGTAAGCCGTTGAAGGACAAGAAATCAGGCTGCCGACGGATTGTGAGAATGTGAGGTCGAAAGTGGCATTGTCAGTGTCAACCACGAGAGTGTTGATCTGCGCTACATCGAAGACACTGGTTTTCACCAGGGGTTTCTGGATCGGCTGCTCGGTATCGGCACAGTGACTGTTTCGTGCCGATCCGACGCTTCCCGTCGCGATTCGGGTCTTTCGGACCTCAAGTACGTCCGCGCCCCTCGCCGGGTCTATGAGATGTTGAGGGCGTTGACACATGAAGCGTCCAAGCGCATGCGGTTCGTGCGCTTTGCCGGCGGTGGGTAGACAAACATGCGGTGAAAGTGTGGCGCCCGGTTCGCGCGCGCGGCGCCCAGAGTCATCCCGCGAAAGAGCAGCAAGTCCAGTTCCGCGCCGCCGTGCGCCGCCTGCTGCTGTTCACCTTCGCTTGCGCCGCGCCGGGTCGAACCCGACCCACTCGATTCCTTCGACGCCGTCGAAGCGCCGGGCCATGACTTCAAGGGCCTCCGCGTTGTCGTCGACGAGGATAAAGCGCCGGCCCAGTTCGAGCGCCGCTGCGCCCGTCGTTCCGCTTCCGGCGAAGAAGTCGAGCACTAGGGCGCCGGGCCGTGACGATGCTTGGACGATGCGCCTCATGATTCCGAGCGGCTTCTGCGTCGGGTACCCGGTCTTTTCGGATCCGTTCGTGGGGACGATGGTGTGCCACCACGTGTCGGTCGGGAGTTTCCCGCGCGCGGCCTTCTCCGGCCCGACGAGGCCAGGCGCCATGTAGGGGATGCGCTCGATCTCGTTGACGTTGAACACGTAGTTGGACGGGTTCCTGGCGTAGAGCAGGATGTTGTCGTGCTTCGGCGGCCACCTGTTCTTCGGCCGGCCGCCGTAGTCGTACGCCCAGATGATCTCGTTCAGGAAGGAGTCGCGGCCGAAGATGGTGTCGAGCAGCACCTTGCAGTAATGCACCTCGCGGTAGTCCACGTGAAAGTAGAGGCAGCCGTGGGGCGCCAGCACCCGGTGGGCCTCAGTGAGGCGCGGCTCCAGGAAGGCCAGATAATCGTCGAAGAGATCGCTGAAGCGCTTCGTTCCCACGACGATGCTCTCGTAGCGACGGCCCTGGAATCCGACGCGGTCGCCGTCGGCAGAGCGCACCGTCTTCAACTGCGTGCGTTGCTGGACCTTCCCGGTGTTGAACGGAGGATCGATGTACACCAGGTCCACGGATGCCGATGGCAGCGCCCGAAGGACATCAAGGTTGTCAGCGAAGTGAATCGTGCCGATCACGTCGTGCTCCAACAGAGGCGTGGTCATGGTCGGGGAATCCATGCGGCCCGTTCGGCCAGTTCTTTGGCGAGCAACCTCCGGTCCTCCTTGGCCGGCGGCCAGTTGAATATGACGGCGTGATTGGGTTCGTTGGGCGGATTCTCGTCAGGTCGGAGGTCAAGACCGCCGCCGCTCCCCTCTCGACGCCCTGCCTCGCGCACGTCGTGCGCGAGGAAGTCGGCGCGACCACGCAACACGTTGGGCGGCGACGGTCGCCCGGCGGCGATCCTGTCCCCGATGCTCCAAAGCGCCGGTTGGGTGAGTCCCTGATGTCGAAACACGGAAGTCTCCCCACTCTTGTCCGGCAGAAACGCCTCGTCACGGATGCTGTTGTCGCGAATGTCCCGGCTTCGGAAGATGAACCGAGCGAGAGGCTCGTCGTCGGCGATGATCCCCGACGGAAGCGGTTCAGCCACGGCGCGCCTCGCACAAAAGTCTACGGATGAGCGCAGACACTTCATGCAGAACGCTGCCATGGGGTGGTCCGCTGCCCGTGCGCCGCGCCCGGCCGAGGAGAGCCGCGAAGGTCAAGTCGCCGTTGGGTTCGATGCCAACGGTCAGTGACCACCGAGGCTTCACACGCCACTCGAACGTGAGCGCGCCGTCAGGGTCCGCGTTCGCGGTCGGATCCGGAATGTCGTCGGGAAGCGAGCGGAGGAAGGTCACGGCGCGAAGGAACGTGATCTCACTCACCGGGTTGGCGGCGTATCCATCCCAGCCGGGGTTCGCGCACTCGCGAGCCACGTCAAAGGTTTGGTTGACAATCCGGTCACGGCTCATGGTTTGGGAAGTCGTCCTGCGACTTTCGTCCCCGAAGTCGGAGAGCGCCGTGGCCTCTCGCGACGAACCTTTGGTGATGCTGAGTTCGCGCATCGCCTATAGACTACCTTTTCCCGCGGGCTGATTGCGAACGGAGTTTTCCCAGGTACTTTTTCGACAGCATGCTGAAGAACACTTCGTTCTTCACGCGCCGCATGGCCTCGATGATCTCGCGCAGCGCGACTTCTTCGATTTCGCCGACGTCCTGTGTAAACACGTCGATGTCGAGAACCACAGCGCACTCCGTGCCAACGAGAAGCACGGCGCGCCCCACCGTGACCGAATATGGCGTGTCCGGCACGTCGAATTGGTCCGCGGTTCGCCACTCCTTGCGAAGAAATCGCTCGGCGATGTCTTTCGGGAGTTTTGGACGTTCGGCGAAACAATCGGCGGGCGCGAAGTCGATCACCGCGCCATGTGGAACCAGGCGATTGATATAGCGCAGTCCGATGCGCTCGGCGCGGACCGGCTTCGTCACTTCGCGGTACGCGCCCCAGACACGGAGCGCTTCGTCGGAGAACGCCTTCCAACCCGGATACGGGGCCTTGTGAGAGTACGAGAACCCCGTGTCGCGCCAAGTGGCGCCTCGGACCTCATCCTCCGATTGCAGGCACACGCCGTTCCACTTGCCCCTGCTTGGCGATCCGGATTGAGGCCCGGAGTCACCGATGAGAACGTTGAGGTCGAGGCGATACAGCGGCGTGACTTGGACGAGCAGATTGTCCTGCGCCTGCTGGGTGATCACGGCCTCCGAGAACGGCGCCACGGGCGTGCACCGAATCTCCAGCACCGCCTCCACGATCGGCGGGTTCGCCAGGATCGGGTATTCGGTCGTCTCACTCATACTTCCATTCTTCGCCTCACGCCGTCGCGGTCGGCGAGGACGCCTACCCGGTCCGCCCGATCTTCCCCGGCCCCTTGGGCGGCGCGCCGTCCTTGCGCTGCACCTTGACGGTCTGCGCCGACGGCGCCGGCGCGGCCGGCGGCTGGCTCCTCTGCTTGAGGTCTGGAAACAGGTCGAGGAGCAGGCGAATGGCGCTGGGGAGATCGAACGACTCGTAGTACCACTGCTTGAGGTAGTCGAGGATGGGGCCGCGCATGCGGATGGCTTCGTCGATCTTCGGGTTCGAGCCGGCCGCGTAGGCCCCGATGTTCACCAGGTCTTCGGCGTCCTGGAAAACGGCGGTGAGTTCCTTCACCCGCAGCGCGGCCTCCTGGTGTTCGCGCGCCGTGACGTCGATGGCGCAGCGCGAGATGGATTCGAGCACGTCAATCGCCGGGTAGAGGCCGCGGTTGGCGATCTTGCGCGCCAGCCAGATGTGGCCGTCGAGGATGCCGCGCACGGCGTCGGCGATGGGGTCGTTGACGTCGTCGCCCTCCACCAGCACGGTGTACATCGCCGTGATGGCGCCCTTGGGGCTTTGTCCGGAGCGTTCCAGCAGGCGCGGCAG
>JACQVU010000304.1 GCA_016209585.1 Planctomycetota bacterium | reverse complement strand
CTGCTACCGCTCCCCGCGCCACCCATCAGCCCCGCCGCTGGAAAAACAGGCCCTTCCGGCGCCGGTTCCGCGCGATCCGCCCCGCCCGGGTCATCGACCGCCCGCTGACGCGGCTGACAGCGCAACCGGCTCCGGCCAGTGGCGATTGGGCTTGACTTCATCCGCGCGATGGCCGATATTCGCGCTGGCACAAGACACTACTGGTTCTTCCGGCGGCGTCAGCCTCCCGCGGCCCCCCTTAACACGATCCGGTGAACCGAAGGTCGTCGTAGCCGTGGCCCACCAGACACGCGCCTGGGCGTCCGTGGTCGCCGCGCGCTCTCTCCCTAACCGGGCCGCGCGGCGCTGTTTCCCTCTGCTCCTGGCGTTCCTGTTGACGCTGCTGGCAGCCGGTCAGGCTGCGGCCCAGGGCCGCGGGCGCGCGCCCGCGCCCATGGAGGAAGAAGCCGGCCCGCCGCGTCAGCAGGTGACGCTGACCATCGAGAACACCACGACCAAGCCCGCCTACGTGGACATGAAGTGGGAAGACCCGCCGGAGGTCTGGCGCAACTACTTCATCGACGCCAGCGAGCATTTGACGCCGCCGAAGTCGGGGCCGGAAGGAACCTTCCTGGTGGAGATCAACGTCGGCGGCCTCACGTGGGAGGACTACCTGGAGATGCCGTCCGGCTATCGCTATCGCATCATCCTCACCGAAGACCAGGCGACCATCGTGCGTCAGAGCGAGACCGACCGCGCCGACCGCGACCAGTTGAGCGTCGCGCTCGAAGGAACGCCCATCGAAGGGCTGCCGCCCCGGCTGGAGCAGCACCGCAAGACGCTGGCGGAGACGCCGGGAGAATCGGGGCCGGTGACGCCGGTGGAGTGGCAGTCGATCTCCTACTCCGGGGCGACGGGCTACCTGAACGTGGACGACGCCAACACCATCGCGCGGGACCATTTCCGCGTCGCGTTCCGCATGTGGAACGGCGTGCAGAAGGCCGACAAAGACTACGGCCGCGCCAACGACAAGAAGAAGGGCGAACTCGAGAAGGAAATCCGCTTCACGTTCATGTCCTTCGACCTGGGGTACGGCGTGAGCGACAAGGTGGAGTTGACCGGCTCGCTGCCCATCCTGCTGGAGCGGATCAACGAGACCAGCGCCACGGCGCTCGGCCGGAGGGAGAAGACCAACGACGAGGCCGGCATCGGCGACCTGGGGTTCGGCGGCAAGTGGCATTTTTACGAGTCCGACAGCGGGCGCACGCACGGCGCGTTCGGCGGCCTGCTGACGCTGCCCACGGGGGAGGACATCCGCCCCTTCCTCATCCGCCGGCCGCGGGTGCTCAACATGTACGGGGCGCTGGACCACGACCTGAGCGACCGTTTCACCGCCTCCGGCAACCTGGACCTTGGGGTGGGCGAGGGGTTCCAGGTGGACGTGACCGGCGGCGTGGCCTACCGGTTCAGCGACACGGTGCGGGCGGTGTCGAGCCTGACCTTCGGCAGTTCCGGCGACGGCGACGCCAAGGGCGCCATCGGCGACTGGGTGCTCGGGGTGCAGGCGGTCTTCGCCACCTCGTCCTCCACCGGAGCATCCGGCGGCGGCGTGGGGCTGGAGTTCTCGCTGGGCGTGCCGCTGGTCAGCCCGGACGATCTCAAGCGCGGGGTTTACTTCCTGATCGGGCTGGGATTGTCGTTTTAACGCCGGTCGTCCGCCGCGCCCACGCCCCGCGCCACGCGGAGCCGGAGCCGCTTGACGGTGGAGCGAGAGACGGAAAGCCCCGCCGCCTGCTGGTGAACCGTTTCCCCGGCGTGGGCCGCGAAGTAGTCGGCCAGCGAGGCGAAGCCGCCGCGGGTGGCCAGTTCCCGCGCGCGTCGAACGGCGTGGTCGCGGTGGAACTCCACGCCGCACTGTTCGCCCCAGTTGCAGACGGTTTGCGGCGAGCACCCCGCCAGGCGCGCGATGTGGCGGGCGGTCAGGTGTTTCACGTCGCGCAGCCGGCGCAGCCACGCGGCCAAATCGGCCTGGCCGAGTTCCGCGGCAGCCAGCGCCAGGGCGGTGACGCGCGCGCGCTTCATGCCGGGGGACCCCCAGCCCCTAATGACCCGAAGCGTCTTCCGCGCGGCGGCGGGCGGAGGGGGGCAGCACCTCGGCGATGAGATCGGCGTCAAACTTGGCGCCTTCGGCGATGCGCCGGCGCAGGCGGATGAAGTCGATCTCGCGCTCGTTCTTGTCGCCGTAGTGGAAGGCGGAGAAACCGGCCGCGGCCTCGGTGGTCATGTTGAGGGAGAGCCAGGAGCGGTTCGACTCACAATTCGTCCACCAGTGTTCGAGTTTCTTCTTGCGCAGGCTCTCGATGGTCTTGCGGGTGCAATCCGGGAAGGTGTAGAGGAGGCGGGTGACCATGCGGTCGACCATCTGGTCGAGCAGCGAGAGATCGACCACGCAGCGGCCCGCGACCTCCTCGGCGGCGCGCTTCTCCTCCCCTTCCTTCCAGTCGCCGAAGACCACGTGGCCGGTGGCGTCGGTCCAGCGGTCGGTGACCACCAGGGGGTTGGGGATGAAGTCGCCGCCAGCCGCGCGGTGGACCGGGGCGACCTCGTTGACCAGGCCGAGGCGCAGCGCCTTGTGCGCCGACCAGGGTTCGCAGAGCGCCAGACTCTCAGCCGCCTGGGCGAACCCGACGTAGAGGTGCAGGAAGTCGGTCGCGCCGCCGTCGGGCGCCGAGCCGTGGATCGGCCCGGCCTGGCCGAAGCGGGCGTGGTCGCCGGTCAGCGTGAAGTCGCAGGCCATGCCGATCTCCTGCCCGCCGGCGATCCGCAGGCCGTTGACGCGGCAGATCACCGGTTTGTCGCAGACCAGGATGGCGCTCACCATGTCGTTGAACAGCCGCATGTACTGCAAGTACTCGTGCGGCCGGCCGGCGTACCGGGTGGCGTATTCCTCGGTGTTGCCGCCGGAACAGAACGCGCGGGTTCCGGCCCCGGTGAGGATCACCGCCACCGCCCGGCGATCCGCGCTGGCGCGGCGGAAGGCCAGGATCACCTCCTTCACCGCGTCGGTGGTGTAGGAGTTGAGTTGACGCTCGTTGTTGAGCGAGATGACCACCGCGTGCAGCCCGGACACGGGCTGGCCGGCGCGGTCCAGCACCGGCCGCTGCTGGTAGAGGACGCGCGTGAACGACACGTCCGGCAGGAGTTCGTGGTTGGGGAGATCGGGCATGGTCGGGGGTCAGGGGTCAG
>JACQVU010000307.1 GCA_016209585.1 Planctomycetota bacterium | reverse complement strand
CGTCGGGCGCGCCGCGCGCGCCGATCCCCCCCGCGGGCGATGGCGGTTGCCGGAACAATTGGCGCGCACGGCACGCCCTTCGTCTCTTCGGGTCTCCGCGTGTTAGGTTGATGCTTAGGGCGCGCCGTGCGCGCCGATCCCCCCCGCGGGCGAAGGCGGTTGCCGGAACAATTGGCGCGCACGGCACGCCCTACGGCACTTTAATCCTTTACCCCTTGTCCGCGGGAGTATCGGCGAGCGGAACGAGCCGATCGAAATGTTTTTGTTGCACACCTCGGCCGGCGATTCTTGACCAATGGGAGCGCGACGTCGGCATGCGCGTGAATCTGGAAACCGGCGAGATCGAACGCATCCCCACCCCCGGCAGCGCGTACGCGAACGATCCGAAGATCGCCGAGCGGTGCAAGTAGGCGTTCGTAGTGCGCCCGTGAGGGCGTCGAGGGATCAGTATGATCAGTCGGATCAGACGGATCAGTCCGATCGAGCAACACGCCCCCGTGAGGGCGTCTGGATATCTCACGCGGAGGCGCAAAGGCGCGGGGGGGGAAAGCAGAGCGGGGATACAATGTCGCGCGCGACCCGAAAGCCACCCAAAGAACTCTCCGCGTTTTTGCGTCTCGGCGTGAGTGGATGGAGGGTTCCGGCGCCAAGCGAAGAGAGAGAAAGTCAGCGACCGGCTTCGGCTTCAGCGGCCTTCGCCGCGTTTTCGGCGACCTGTTTCTGGGCGTCCTCGACCTCACGCGCGGTGCGATGCGGGCCGAGTTCGATGTCCTCACGAAGGGCGGCGGCGGCGCGACGGGACATATTCTGATACACTTTCTCCCGGATTTCTTCGTCGGCGCCGCAAAGCGCGACGGCCAGGACGTCGGCCGGCGTGTTGCGCACCAGCGTTTTGATCACGCCGTCATCGTGCGTGGCGAGGTCGGTGATGACGTGCATGTATTTCATCACTTCCTCGTACAACTCGGGGTCTTCTTCCTCCAGCCGCTCGAGGGTTTCACGGCGTTGCGCCGCGTCGGGAATCTGTTTGATCATCTCCGCCGCCGTCTTCGCGCCTTCGACCTTCTCGACCGGAGCGTCGAGAGCACCCCCGATGCGCTCCTTGAGCACCGCCTCGACCTGGCGAATGGTCTCGGGGTTCGTCTCCTTCAAACCGGCGACACGCTTGAGCACGTCAAGTCGCGACGCCGCGGGAAGAGCGCGAAGCACGCCGGACGCGAGTTCCTTGGGAAGATGCGAGAGAATGAGGCCGACGGTCTGAGGGTGTTCTTCCTTGATGTAGCGAGCAACCACTTCGGGCGCGGCCTTCTTCAGAAAGGCGAACGGTTCCAGGCGAAGCGACCGGTTCACCGTGTCCACCACCGCTTCCGCCTCATCCATCGGCAGGGCCGCGCGGACCAGCGAGCGCGCCACCTCGGCTCCGCCCTCGTTCACGAATTGCTGGCTTTGGAACATTCCCCAGAACTCGCGGAAAGCGCGATCGCGCATGTCCTTGTCGATGACGTTCAAACGCGCGATCTCCTTGGAAACTTCCTCGAGCGTCGCCTTGTCGAGCGCGGCCATGAGCGGCGCCGCCACCTGTTGATCGAGCGATGCGAAGAAGATCGCCGCGCGCCGAATGCCTGGAAGTTCCTGATACACTTTGGTCTTCGACTTGGCCATCGGAGGTTTCCTTCCGTCGTCGCGCGCCGCTCCGGCGAATCACAGCCGCGCCTGCGGTGGAATCATACCACCGCCGGTCCGCGGAGAGGGAGACCCCAGCCGGTAATTTTCGGAGATCGACAGATCGTCGAGTCTTCGTCTCCGTCGGCCTTAGCCGCCGCGCGGGTGGCATCGAAGGACCAAGGCGGCGCGGAGCGGATCTGGGACACGGCGAAGGGAGAGCGAATCGAGATGGCCACGGAGAACGCGGCGGCGCTTCACGCGGCCTGGTCGCGGGCCGCCGTCGGGGCGTCGGGCAAACCGGCCCGCCATCCGACGTTGGGGGCGGTGATCATGGAAGGCGAGGCCGCCTGGCGCGCCGCGCGGTGGCCCCCTCACCCCGGCCCTCTCCCAGGGGGAGAGGGGGTAGAGCCTCACCCCGGCCCTCTCCCAGGGGGAGAGGGGTACAAGGGCGAGAACGGCATGCCGGAGAAGGTGCTCGCGATCCTCGACCAATGGGAGCGCGACATGGGCATGCGCGTCAATCTGTCAACGGGCGAGATTGAACGCCTTCCCACCCCCGGCGGCGCGTACGCGAACGACCCGAAGATCGCGAAGCGGTGCGAGTAGGCGTTCGTAGATGGGATGAGAAAGCCGGCCTCCTCTTTGCCCGGCGGGATGCAGTAACCTGCTCCGCGTCATCGATGGTTCGATGATGGCGCAGTCCCGAAGGCTGCAAAGGCGTCAAGGAGGCCGGCAATGAACCAGTGTACCTCGAACGAAGTGATGGCGACCATCGGCATGGACCTGGGAGATCGGCACACCAATCTAGGCGTGCTGGAGGCGGACGGAACGCTCCGCAAGGAGAGCCGCGTGCGGACGACGCGGGAGGCGCTGGCGGCGGAGGTGGGTGTGACACGGTGTCGGGTGGTGGCGGTGGCGGTGGCGCGGAAACTGGCGGCGATCCTGCACCGGACGTGGGTGACGGGGGCTGCGTGGCAGCCGGAAGGGGTGGCGTCGCCGCGGCGTCCGCGGCGGCGTCGTCAGCCGGCGTGACCGAGCCGTCGCCGGCGGGGACAACCGTGAATTCCACCGTTCCCAGGGGGAGGCCGCGAAGCGTGACGTTGACCGGAAGCGGTTGCTTCATCGTCGCGGTCAACGCGGTGAGGTCGTCGGCTTGGCCCAGCGTCGAGTTGAGTTCGATCACCACCTCCGCGCCCCGCGTCTTGGTTCCCGCGCCCGACCTCAAGAGGGCGATGTCGTTCCCCTGCTTCGTGAACCACTTCTCCATGTCGCGAACAAGCATCTCAGCCTCATTGCCGACCCTCACGGCCCGAATCGGCCATTCCGCGCGATTGCCAGTGACCTTGATTGTCGGGGGAAACGCAGGATTAAGCGAGAAGTACCGGCGGGTTTCGGTCGGTAAGACAGAAAGACCAGTGACGTGCTCGACGTCTGGAAGCGATCCGGTTGGCCCGGGAATCCAGATTGCGACGTAGCCTTGTGGCTTCGGCTTCTTGCCCCCCTTGATCGTGATCGCCATCTGGTGGTCGCGCCCCACACAATAGAACGCCTTCAGGTCGGCGGAAAACTCCTTGCTCGCCGATTCGATTGCCACGTCGTATATCCTCACCTCCACGCTGGCGCGGAATTCCTCCTGGGAGGAGGAGAGGGAGAGGGAGGGGCTGGTGGTGGCCGTCCAGACACCCGTGAACTTGAATGTGCCGGGCGAAGCGCGGGGAATCTGCACCTTCACGGCGTAATGATCGAAGGTCGGTTCGGGAT
>JACQVU010000301.1 GCA_016209585.1 Planctomycetota bacterium | reverse complement strand
TCGGCGAGGCGGGAAAGGCGTGAAGGGTGGAAAGGCGCGAAAGGAGGGTCGGGGGCCGTGGATCTTTGATGCTCTATTTACTGACAACTGATAACTTGGAACTTACAACTTTCCCACTCCAGCCCCAAGTCCACAGCCCCCGACGCAGCGGCACCGCCGCACGAGGTGCGGATAATCCGCCCGCCTCCAATCCCATAGCCCCCGACGCAGCGGCGTCGCCTGGTGCATGAACTGGGTTTCACGCAGTATTTGTACTGCTTTTCGATATCAAGATTCGCTAAATAATTGGCAAATACGGCGTGAGTTTCGTGAAATGATAACGTAACAACGTAACATGTTAGTGTTAAAACGATTACAGGTGTTTTTCTACTTGATAGCAACAAATTATTTGCTTTTTATAAGGTCTCTGCTTGATCCGCTCCAATGGCGTGGTATAATACTTGCGAATGGATAGTTTGATGAGTACCGAGTCTAACTGACTCGGTCTGGTTCCGGTGGCCGAGAGGCTGCTCGGGTTGGGTGTTCGGGAGAGCAGAGGGGTTCGTCGCTTTCGGGTGGCGGGCTTCTTTTTGCGGCGATTGCGTCGGCAAGCCCGCCAGCGGGCTGGCGTACTCCGCAACGGTAGACAATGGCTCGTATCCCTCTCCACGTATGGCCGCGCAGTGCGGAGCGTTCGCGTCATGCGATCTCTCGCGCCCGGTACCGGTTCGCCCACGGCTTGTTCGCGGGCGAGATCGCCCCGGACTTCCTGGGGCCCGGTCGCCTTCTGCCTTCTGGCCACGTTGGGGGCTTCGGAGAAAATCATTCAACCCGCGGAATCGTCCGCGCGTACCACTAAACGAAGGGACCTGACCGGCCGCCTCCGGTCGTTCCGGGGCGGATCGCACGAAGGCTCGGAGACCATCCAACCACACCCAGTAACTCAATCTTCTCAACCGGTCTTTCCTGAGAAACGGGTTTCCGAGCCTTCACCAATTCTTCCCACCCGCCCCGCCGCGCCTTCCGCACGCGCAGGCGGCTCCTGGTCGGCGGCGGGTGTTACCAGGATGCCAGGCCCGGCGGCGTGGAGTTCACTCTCCACGCGCCGGGCCTCGCCGTTTGCGCTCCGCTTCACCCCCGGTTGGTTCGCGGCGCCGACGGCGCTGGACCTTGCCCCACGTTCGGAGAATGATGAACTCCGCATGGTGGACCTGCCCCGGGAGTACTGGCGCGCCATGGCCCGCCAGATCGGCGACGCCGCGAACGGCGAAGCCTCCGGCCCCAACTACCTGCGCCAAGTTCCCACCCTGCTCGCCCGGCCTGACGTGGGCGGGCCGGTCAGCCGCCGCCTGCTCCTTGCGGAGTGGCGGGAACGGTACGCCGACCGGCTGGCGGAGGACATGATGGACTTGGCCCGCTCCACTGCGCACAAAACCGGCCGGCGGTTGAGCGTGGTCCGGGATCTCACCGACGACGTGCGCGAGGGTGGCGCCGAGAGGGGCGATGAACTGCTCGTGCGCCTGGGAATCGTGGAGCGCCGGCGCGGCCGCAGCCACGGCGACGAGGCCGACAGCGGCGGACCGAGCGGCGAACCGGAGGCGTTGGAACCCAGCGCGGACCGCTCCGCCGACGACTCCCCATTGGCCGGTCCGGCGGAGTTCCTGGCTGCGGCATGGAAGCGGGCGCGGCGGTCGGTGGACACGTCGGTGCGGCTGCGTCCCCTGGAAATCCAGCGCGAGGGCTTCTGGCGCGCCGCGCGGCCCGCGGTGCATTTCAAACTCGTCAACGGCTACGGCGTGACCTATGACATCATGGAGGGCAGGTTCCACAGCCAGGTGCTGTTCGTGTTCGACCGCCTGTCGGTGGGCATGGGCTTCGAACACCTCGTCCCCCAGCGGCGCGGCCGGCAGTGGGTAACCGCCAACGTGCAGGTGGGCGGGGGCGCGGTGGCATACCTTTCCGCCGAGCGCGCCCGCGACCGCACGCCGCGACTGGCCGCGGGCGTGATGGCGGCGTTCTGATCGCGGCGTGGCGCAGGGGAGGAAGCCATGGGGGCCGTGAGACCGGGCCACAATGGGACCTTCTGGCGCGCCGCGCGGCGGGCGGCCACCGGCCTCGCCTTGGTCGCGCCGCTGCTGCTCGCGGCCGGGTGCGTCATCCATCGGGTGAAAATGTCGCCCGAGTACGAAGGCCCCGCCCCGTTGCCGCCGGACGTGGCGGCGCGTTTCGCGCCCTGGCCGGAGCGCGGTCCGGTCACGCTCACCCGCGCCCCGCCGCTTCGCGGGGGTGAATGGCTGGGCCGGTTCACGGCGCGGGACGCGGCGGCGGCGGGCGGAGGCGCCCCCCGCGACGTGACGTTCGAGTACTTCGAGGCCCGCGCGGCCGAGGCCGGCCCGGCGCCCACGGCGGCGGGGGCGCGCCCCCTGATCATCGTGTCGCCCATTCTGGGCGGGAAGTACCGCGACGCCCGCACCGCCTGCCGCTGGTTCGCGCGGGACGGCTGCCACGCGGCCTTCGTCTACCGGCCGCTGGACATGCTGGACGTTGGCGACGGCGTGGTGCGAGTGGAGCAACGCCTGGTGGAGATGGTGCGCGACACGCGCGCCGTGTTGGACTGGCTGCTGGCGCGCCCGGAGATCGACGCCGCGCGGGTGGCGTCGTGGGGCGTGTCGCTGGGCGCCATACGCAACACGTTGCTGGCGGCCGCGGAGCCGCGCATCCGCGCCCACGCGCTCGCATTGGGCGGCGGCGACATTCCCGACATCCTCGCCCGCGCCGACGACCGGGGCGTCCGGCGCTTCTTCGCCCGGTGGAAGGCCAAGACGGGAATGGACCGCCCGGCGGTCGTGGCGGCCGTGCGGGCCGACCTCTTGTCCGACCCGCTGGCGCTGGCGCCCTACGTCGACGCCCGGCGCGTGCTGCTCTTCCTCGGCACGGAGGACCGCGTGGTTCCGTTCGACGACGGCGTGAAACTGGCGCTCGCTCTCGGCGGCCCGCGCACCATCCTGCTCCCCTGCGGCCACTACACCGCGCTCTTCTTCGTCAACTACGCCTACGCGCGGGTAAGGGAGTTTTTCGACGAGCGGTTCGCCGCGCCGCCCTCGCCGCCGGCGGAAAACCACGAATGAACACCAATGAGGGAACGGGGGTCAAAACGTGGTTTCCAGTTTTCAGTAATCAGTTGTCAACGCAGCGGCAGGCGTGCCAGATCGGCCTCCAGTTCACCGAGCGTCTCGGCGCAGGCGACGTTCCAGCCGTGAACCAGGTCCTCCGGCGTGCGGCCGGCCAGGGGCGCCGACTTGACGAAGGTGCGCTGGTAGACCACGTCGCTGTTCTCTACCCCGGGCCGCAGCAGGAAGAACTGCACTTCGAGCACCGCTACGGCAGAGTCGCCCCCGGCGGCGCGGGCCGGGTCGGCGGCGGCGGCGACCTCGGCCGCGCCCTCGGGGAAATCGCCGTACAATGCGTTGACCACCCCCTCCAGCACGTAGGTGGCATCGAGGGCGCTGGCGGAGTCGACCACCTGGTCGAAAATGCCGGCGCGCGCCAGCCAGCGCCGGGCGGCGTCGGTGAACATCGACCCCGGTGGCACGAAGAAGAGGTTGTAGTAGTCCGGCTCGTAGACCAGCGCCGAGCGGCGATAGACGAGTTCCTGCCCTTCGTACTGCCGCGAGAGACGCACGCGGCGCACCTTGAGCGTCACCGGCGCCGCGGGCGTGGCGCTGGCCACCTCCGCCGCCGCCTTCCCCGCCGCCCCCGACGCTGCGGCGG
>JACQVU010000300.1 GCA_016209585.1 Planctomycetota bacterium | reverse complement strand
CCAGCACCCAACACCCAGCACCCAGCACCCAAAGGCGGGGGTCGGGGCGCCGCCGGCGTGGGCGGTTTTTGCTTCCCTGATCGCGTCGGGGGGCTTACCCTTTCCAGCTCGCATGGACGACGCCCCGCTGGTCATCGGGCAGCACCGCTTCACCTCCCGGCTTTTCGTCGGCACCGGAAAGTACGAAACGTTTGATTTGATGGAGCGCGCCCTGGCCGCCAGCGGCACGCAGTGCGTCACCGTGGCCGTGCGGCGCGTGACCGTCGGCAAGCCGGGGGAGCCGTCGCTGCTCGACCACGTGGATCGCGCGCGGTACGTCATCTTGCCGAACACCGCCGGCTGCTTCACCGCGCGCGACGCCATCCGCACCGCCCACCTCGCGCGGGAGGCGGGCTGGTCGGACCTCGTGAAACTGGAGGTGCTGGCCGACCCCGAGACGCTGCTTCCCGACCCGCTGGAGACGCTGGAGGCGACCAAGGCGCTCGTCTCCGAGGGGTTCACGGTGCTGGTCTACACCACCGACGACCCCGTGATGGCCCAGCGGCTGGAACAGGCCGGCGCCGCCAGCGTGATGCCGGCGGGGTCGCCGATCGGGTCGGGCAACGGCATTCTGAATCCGAGCAACATTCGGATGATCCTCGACCGGCTCGCGTGCCCGGTGATCGTCGACGCGGGGGTGGGCACGGCGTCGGACGTGACCATCGCCATGGAACTGGGCGCGGCCGGCGTGTTGCTCAACACCGGCGTGGCGCGGGCAAAAGAGCCGGTGCGCATGGCCCGCGCGATGAAGGCGGCGTGTGAGGCCGGCCGCGACGCCTTCCTGGCCGGCCGCATTCCGCGCAAACTGTACGGCTCTCCGTCGTCGCCGCCGGAGGGCCGCGTGGGCGCGCCCACCACGGGCGGGGGATAGGCCGCGCCGGCGCCGCGCCCCCTGGTTCTCTTCTCTCCGCCGGTTTCCCTTTGTCCCATCGCCTCTCCGCATGAACCGTCGCCGGAAAGCCCTGATCGTGGCGCTCACGCCCCTGGTGACGCTGCTCGCCGTGGCGGGCGCGATCACCCTCCACGCGGTGTTGAAGAAACCGAAGGAGAAGGGAGCCTACGACTCGCGCACGCCGGTGCGGGTGGAGCGGGTGGCGCGCGGCGACCTGCACCAGTTCGTCGAGACCCGCGGCGTCGTCCGCGCCGGCCGGGAAACGGTGGTGGCCGCCGAGGTCGCCGGCCGGATCAAGCAGGTCTTCTTCACCGTGGGCGACTTCACCGCCCTCACCGAGGTGCCCCGGCGCGTGGTGGGAGAGCCAGCCGCGGCGTCGGCCCAGAACGCCCTCATGGTGGTGGGGTTCGACAACGTGCCCGTGGTGGCCCCCTTCCCCGGCGTCATCGTCCGCAAGGCCGCCGACGTCGGCGACCTCGCCTCACCAGGATCGCCGCTGTTCGAAATCCACGACCTCTCCGCCTTCCGCGTGAAGATCAGCCTCACCGAGCAGGATCGGGCGCTGGTGAAACCGGGGGACCGCGTCTGGACGCACGTCCCTTCGGCCGACGCCAACGGCTGCTACCTCGGCCGCGTCGACTTCGTTTCCGCCGCCGTCAACAGCGCGCGGCTCTATGAGGCGGAGGCGCTCATTCCGGCGGCTTCCGACTGGGCGGCCGAGGCGGCCGACGCGCGGCTGCGGCCAGTGAACGCGCCGCCCGCCCGCCCACCGGCCGCGGCCGGAAGCGCGGCGCAAAAGGGCCGCCCGCCGTCGCTGGCGGCGCTGTTCTCGGGGCAGACGGCGCGGGTGTGGGTGGATGTCCGTGAGTTTCCGGGGGCGCTCTCCGTTCCGCGGAGCGCGCTGGTGCTCAAGCGCGTGCAGGTGGTTGAGATCGGGGTCGAGCCGGCCGCGGCGGCGCTGGCCCGGGAACGCCTGTTTCCCAACACCGGCGTGACGCTCACGGTGGAGCCGAAACCCGGCCTCTCCGTCGGCGGCCGGTCGCCGGCCCGCGTCCACGGTTGGGCCGTCGCCCCCGGCGGCCGCGACCGGGTGGTGGTCTGGCTGCGCGCGCCGCCGACCGCCTCCGCCTCCGCGGATGGCGAACCGGCAAAGGCGCGCGGCGCGGAAGGAGGGGATCGCTTCGTGGCCCCGCCGTCGGGTTCGCCGGTGCGGCTGGCGACGGAAGAGGCCGGCGCGGGCGGCTTCACGGTCAGCGGCGTGGTGGAGGTCGGCCGGCGCAACGTCAATGCGGCCGTGGTGATGCGCGTGATCCCGGCGCCGGGGGGGAAAGAGAGGCGAACCGCCTCGATGGTGCGGCCGGGGCTGGTCCTGGCGCCGGACGGCTCGCCGCTGCTGGTTTCGGAACGTTATGTCATCGCGCCGGGCGCGGGCGCCGGCGTGATGGAGGGCGACCTGGTGGCCGCCGCGGGCGGCGACCTGGCGGCCGACGACCACGAGGTGCGGCTCAAAGAATGAGAGCCTGTTTCAGGAGGAGGCCGGCTTTCTCATCCCATCTACGAACCAGCCGACTCCAAGTCGGCCAGCGGCACGGTTCGTTGCGCCTCCAGGTCCCAGACCGGCAGGTGGCGGATGAGCGCCAGGCGCTGGGGGCCGGAGGCGAAGGTGAGTCGGCCGGCCTCGTCGCGGGACTCGCGGTAGCGGGAGCAGACGTACCCCTCGCGCGCGGTGAGGGCGGAGAGCGGACCGATCATCTCGCGCTTGACGAAGAAGGCGTTGTTCCCGGCGCTGTTCGATCCCACGAAGGCGTAGCCCTTGGCGGCGGCGAGCATGGCCATTGCCTTGAGCGACGCGCCCCAGTAGAGGCCGCTGTGGTGGGCCTGGTGGCGGCGGAAGTCGGGATCATAGGGGATGGTCACCGCCCGGTCGGGGCCGAAGACGCTGTTGTACTCCGTGATGATGATGATCGGATCACAGACGGTGAGCCGCTCCCAGACCCAGTAGTCGTTGCCGTCGATGTCGATGGAGAGGAGGCCGATCGGGCCGCCGAAGCCGGCGGAGGCGATGAGGTGGTTGATGTTGTCGCGGGTGATGAACGCGGCGCGGGCCGTGAGGTCGTGGCGCCAGAAGAACTCCGCGGCGCGGACGGCCGCGACGTTCTCTTCGCCACCGTCCATGACGAGGCCGGCCCAGTTGTCGTTCTGAAGCAGGAAGCGGGTGTTGGACTCGCGGTAGGTCTCCACCCCGAATTCAACGAAGCGTCGCCTCGCGGCCGGAACCTGAAGGCGGTGGACCAGGTACTGGATGATGCCGTCGTCGCCGAATTGCGAGAAGACCTGGAACTCCGCGTCCTGGATGGAGGGCAAGACCCCGGCCCGCCGCAACTGGAAGATCAGCCCGCGGGCGGTGAGCGTCCGGGCCTGCTCGATCTGCGAGGAAAGGGCGTCGATCCGGCCGTGAAGGCCCGAGATGCGCCCGTCGATCCGGGAGAGTTCGGCGGAGAACGAGGCTGCGGTGGTCTTGATCCCCTCATTGGTGTTCATTCGTGGTTCGTGCCACCGGCGGGGAGCGTCGCGCCCGCGCCTTCACCCGGCGCGGCGCGGCGGGCGGCGTGGTACTCGTCTTTCGTGTTGACGTTGGCGAAGAGCGAGCGGGCGCGCGCGGGGTCGATGCCGGCCTCGGCGAGAGTCGCGAACCGGACGCCGGGCAGCGCGAGCAGCAGGCCATGCAAAGCGTTTTCGCGGCGCGCCAGCGCGGCCTCCACGTCGGGCAGCAGCGCGCGGGCGTAGAAGGCGGCCAATGGCTCCAGGCGGCCGGCGTCGCGCACCACCACCGCGCGGAAGCCGGGCCGCAACTTCGCCAGCGCGCGCACCGGGTCGGGCGTGAAGAAAGGCATGTCCACCGCGAGCAGAAAGACCCAACCGGCGCGAGCCGCCCGCGACGCCGCGTCCAGCGCGGCCAAGGGACCGGCGTCCGGCACGCGGTCGGCCACCACCCGCTCGCCCGGGAGCAGCGGCAGGGGCCAGTCGGCGGCCGCGACGATCACTTCGCTGAACAGCCCGCGCAGGAGCGCCAGCGGCCGGTCGGCCAGGATTCCCCCGGCGAAGGGCAGCCGGGCCTTTTCGCTGCCCATGCGCCGGCTCTTGCCCCCCGCGACCAGGACCCCCGCGGCGTCGGCGATGGACGTCGCCGGCGGGGAGGTCACTCGCCCTCCTCGGAGGATCCGCCGCGCTCCCGGAGGCGCCGCTCGCGTTCCTTCTTCTCCACGTCGGAGAAGAGGGCCACCTCCCGCACGTTGGCCTCGAAGCGGGAGAGGCGGGTGCGCGTCTCGCTCTCCTGGTCGCTGTTCAGGCTGCTGCGGGTGAGCAGGTAGTTCTTCCAGCGCATGGCGTCAGGCGGCAGGTAGCGCGGCCCTTCCAGCAGCGCCGCGGCCGCGGCGGCGCCCGGGAGATCGTCGCTCGCGCCGCTCTCGACGGGGGCGGTCACGTCGCCCACCAGACGCAACCCCGCGGCCTCGCCCCGCAGGGCGTCGCTGAGCGCCTTGCGGCCATCGGGCAGAAGGAGGCTCTCGCCGCTGACCCATGGCGTTTCGCCCACGCGCGCCGCGGGAACGCGGCCCAGCGCCGCGGCCGTTTCCGAGCGCCAGGCCGCGAGCCGCTCGGCGGGGGTGGCGGACTCGCGCGCGGCGACCCGCGCCACCACCTCTTTCACGAACTGGAACGCCCGGTTGCGCGCCTTCTTGCGCCGCGCGTAATCCGCCACCGCGCGATCCGCCGCCTCTCCAAAGGTGGCGAAGTCGGACGGGGTCATGGCGAGCCGGCGCACCACCACCCCGCCGCCCCCGGCGAGGGCGTGCCACTCGGAGGCCATCTGGCCGTCACGCAGCGCGCCGAGCACCTCGAAGAGCGTCTTGCGCTCCGCCTCCGGAGCGCCGCGCGGGCGCATCTTCTCATGCAGCGCCACCGGCAAACCCAGCGCGGGGAGGTCGCGCTCGGCGACCAGCTGCTCCACGGCCACGACCTTCAGCCCATTGGCCCCCGCGACCGAATCGAAGGCCACCGCGGTCGACGAGGCGTTCAGTTTCTCCCGCTCGCCGCGTTTCGCGGTAAGAGGCTTCTCGTTGTCGGCGACGGCCTTTTCCAGCGCGTCGACGGTGGCGCGGACGCGGGCTTTGGCGAAACAGGTGGCGAACAGGTCCGCCAGCGCCTCCCGGCGCTTGATCACCAGGTCGCGGACGGCGGGGAGATCGCCCGCCTCGTTTTCCGCCAGATCAAGAAACTCCCTGGGCGCGGCCAGCAGTTTCTCCTCGAAGGGCGCGAAGGTCTCTTTCAACGACCGCCAGAGGTGCGCCGTGACGAAGCGGCTCGCGTCCTGCGCTTCCTTCTCCGTGGCGGCGGTCGCTTCGGGGTCGGTGAGGAGGCTCTCGGCTTTCAACTGGCCGGCGTCGAAGTAGCGGTCCTTGTCGGTGATGGCCTTCTCGGCGGTCGTCGACTTCGTCTCCATCGCCGAGCCACCGTGTTTGCCGACCGCGTCCTCAATGGCGTTCTTCAGCGCGGCGGCGGCGGTTTTCAGCCGTTCCTTGCCGGGGCCGGCCCAAAGCCCCGGGGTCTTCAGCGATTCCTCCGCGAGGCTCCGAGTCGTGGCCTCGAATTGGGCGAACGGCGCGGCGGCGGCTTCGCGCCAGAAGTACATCTCGTCCCACTCGTTGAACCAGCCCTTTTTCCGCTGGTATCCCACGCGCTCGCCCTCGGTGACGGCGCCGGGCCGCGTGCCGGCGGGATCCCGGTTGAACAGCGTGGCGAGCGCCTCGGCCCGGTCGCGCCAGGCGCGCTCCCTGGCCTCCAGTTTCTTGACGTCCCTATCAACCGCGTCCCAGCGCGTCGTGACCTGTTCCTCGATCCCGGCCCGCGCCTTCTCCAGGCGAACGCCGACCATTTCCCGCGCGCGCCGTTCCTTCAAATAGCCGCGAACGCGCTCCCGAACCCAGTCGAAAGGCTGGAACTCCGGCGGGTTGGCCGGGTCGGGGGGTGGCGCGGGTTTCTCCGCCTCTTCCTTCGGCGCGGCGGCGTCGGCGGGTTTCTCCGGCTTTTTCGGGGGAGGTTGGGAGAGTTTCCCGGCCGCGAGGTCGTCGCGCCAGCGCGCCACGTCCTCCGGGCGGAGGGGATAGCGATGTTTGACCTTGTCGTACTCGGCCCAGGTCTCCTCGGATGAAGGCTCGCTTTCCGCGGCGAAGTCCGCCGGGAAACAGTAGAGCGCCTCGAAGCGGAAGCGGCGCGGCGTGAGGTAGCGTTCCAACAGCCGCTTTTCCTCGTCCTGGAACGTGGGGCCGGTGGCGTCGACGCGGCCGCGGAGCGGGGAGAGCATCTCGGAGTAGTCGCGGGAGAGATCCCGTTCGATGTCGTACTCCTTGCGGCGTTCGGGGCGCTCGGTGTCGCCGTAGGGGTCGCTTTTGGAGAAGGGGCGCGCCCAGTCGACGAGCAGCGCCTGCGCGACCATCTTGCGCTGGAAACTGGCGACGAGACGGTCGGCGTGCGCTTTCTCAACCTCTTCGTCGAGGAAGGCCTCGGCCGGGGCCACGAGCCAGGAGAAGCGCGTCTCGCGGTTCTGCTCCCGCCACCGTTCGTAGACGTCGCCGACGGCGGGGGGCGGCTCGCGCGTGATCAGCAGCCACTTGTGGACGGCGAGCACCTCGGCGGCGATCTCGCTGTAGATAACGGGGGTGAGGCCGGCGCCCTTGCCCGCGACGAGATCGTAATACTTCTTCTCGAACGGCTGGGTGGGCGGGAGCGACATGCCCGCTTCGGCCGCCAGGCTGTTGTAGGAGGGGAGGATCACCGTCTCCCAGAGCATGCCGCGAACGAACTCGGCGCGCTCCGCCTCGGTGACGTCGATGCCCGCGTCCCGCGCCTTGCGGAGCAGGATGAAATGGTTCTTGGTGACGTCCTCCATGAACTCGCGCGCCTGGTGACCCCTGGCCCGGTAGGTCTCCCTGGTGGGGAGATAGAACATCTTGGCGCCCAGCCCCAGGTCGACAGCCTGCGCCAGCCAGTGGTAGCGGGCCTCGAAGTCGCCGCGGCTGACCATGTTCCCCTCCACCCAGAGGGCGATCTCACCCTCCGCCTGCTGGCGGCACTGGAAACCGGAGATGGGCGCGGCGAAAACGGCGATGAGGACGATCACCAGCGCCAGGAAAAACCAGCGCTGCCAACCCTCCATGCGCTTGATGTCGTAGGTCGGTGGGGGCATGGGACGACGGCTATTTGGCGCCCGGCTCCGTTCCCCGAGGAAGCGACCCCCGCTCCGTCGGGTTGAGGTCGGCGGCCTCTTCGTTGTTGTCGCCCAACCTGGCCGGATCGCCCGTGGCGTCCAACAGGCTGTCGGGCGTGACCAGGCGCACCCGGTAGATGGAGGTGCCCTTGGAGATGGATTTCAGGCCGTGCAGCACCTCCACGAACCGCCGGACGGTGAAGACGGCGGTGTGCAGCACGAGGCGCCCGGCGCGCGGCTTGAAGATGACGCGGCCCTTGATGGAGTAGTCGAACCCGTCGCCAGGCTGGTCTGACACGCGCGGGAACTGGTGCGGGTACTTCTGGCGGTCGGTGGCAGCCGGCTCCTCCACCGGCTTGGCGGCCTTCGGCACGATCACGCCGGTGTAGGAGATGCGCGCCTCGTCGGCCACTTCGTCAACCTCGTCGACGCGATAGGTCGCCTCCACCTGCGACGCCCGGCTGGCGACGCCCGTGCGCTCGTCGTCGCGCAAAAACTTGTCCAGCGTGCGCTTCCACTCTGAACCTTTCACCAGCGCGCCGCCGGGAGGCGGCAGAGGCGCCGGGAAGCAGAACTCCAGCAGGTCCGAAAGCGGGCGCGACCGCGACCCCGACGGCCCCGTGAAACCCATGCTCAGCCGGACGAACCGATCGTAGGCGTCTCGGCGCGCGGGTTCGGCGGTGAGGTCGGGGTGCGCCTCCACCAGCGCGGCGCCGCCGGTGTCTTCCATGGTGAGGCGCGCGATCGGCTTGGCCAGGAGTTTCTCGATGCTGGCGCGCTGCGCGTCGCTCTTCCCGTCGGGAATGATGTCTTTCCCGTTCAGCGTCCGCTCCCATTCTCCGCGGCCGGCGGCGGCGTCGAGGCCGAGGATTTCCTCCAGGGCCTCGCCGCGAATGTCCTGCCGGAAGCGCAAGCGATTGATGGCAAGGTCCACCTGCGTGGGCGCCGACGGCGCGGCGCCGGTGGCCGGGGCCGACGCCGGACCCTTGGGATCCAGCGTGAAGTCCAGCGCCACGCGGGAGGAGAGGCTCTCGTGCGCCACGATCTTGCCGGCGGCGTTGATCACGTCCGTCACCGCGTCGAACGTGCTGGCCGTGTAGCGATACCGCAGCGCCGTGCCCACCGGCCATTGGTAGAGGCCGCGCGGCCCCGCCGGCGCGTCTTTTGCCGCGGGCGCCCCATCGCCGGGGGTGATCACGGGCGCTCCACCGGGGGACACGACCGCGGGCGCTCCCGTGGCCGGCCCCGGGTCCGTGCCGCCCGCGGCCTGATCCTCCCCGTGGACCGGCTGATGCGCCACCCCGCCGCCCAGGAGAAGAAAGCTCAGGAAGATCGCTACTACACCCGCCCGCTTGAGCCGTACCATGAGATGGTGATGCCCTCCTCCACGAACACCGGTGAGGAGGGCGGATTATCGGCGCGCCTCGCCGGGGAGTCAACGGCCAGTTCTCTTCGCCGGCCGCGGACGCCCCGGACAGCGCGCCCGATGAACCTGGTTCACGCTACCGCTCGCCCTGGCGGGGGGGAGCGCGGCGCGGGATTATGGAGCGCGATTCGCATGACTCCGTTTGTTTCTCGGCGCGGCGTGAGTGGACGGCTGAGCGCGCGGGCGCTCTTTCGCACGATGGGCCTCGTGGGCGGCCTGCTCGCCCCCTTCCTGGGCGGCGGCGCGGTCGCCGGCGCTCAGGAGCCGCCCGCCACGGCCACGCAGCCGCCCGCGCCCGCGAAGGCGGCGACGCCGGCGCCAGAAAACCCGGCGCAGCCGCCGGCCCCTCGCGCGGACGCGGTGGCGCTGGAATGGAAGTTCCGCGAGGGCGACCGGCTGGTGTACCGCGTCACCAACACGACGACGATGGAAGGCGCGATGCCGATGTTCGGAGGCGGCGGGCCGGAAGAGGGGCACGGGCCGCGCACTGAGCGGATCTTGTACATCCTGCGAATCATCAAGGTCGACGCCGCCGGCGACGCGCTGGCGGAGGTCACCGTGCGCTCCATCGGCCTCAAGCCGTGGGAGCAGCCCGGTTGGGAGGAGCGCCTGGCCGCGCGCCGCGCCGCCGGGGCGGAGATGGACCAGGCGATGGCTGAAGAACGCCGCCGGCGCGAAGGCGCGGCGCCGGACGGTGAGGCGCCACGCGGGAGCGAGGGATCGCGCGCCGGCGAGGCCGGGAAGCCCGCCGACGGAAGCGGCGCCGGGGGTGAGAGCGCGGGGCGCGGCCGCGGCCGGAACCCCGGCGGACGCCCCGCCGGCCCCGGCCGGGAAGACGGCGGCGAGGGCTTCGGCGGCGCCAACCCGTTCCGCCCGCCGGTTCATCTTCTCGATAACATGTACTACCTGATCAAGTTGGACCACTTCGGCGAGACGCAGGCCGTGGACGGCTACAAGGAGGTGGGCGAGATCGTCATCGACAAGGTGCGCAAGGAAATGAGCGAACTCATGGCGAGCCAGTTCGGCGGCATGATGCTCATGGGCCTGCGCACCGGCTACTCCAACCGCGTCCACCAGCAGGAACTGCGGGAGTGGTTCGCCCTGTGCCCGAAGGAGAAGAAATCTCCCGGCGACTCCTGGGAGGCCGCCTTCGTGGAGGTCGTGCCCCTGCTCACCAACGTCTACTTCTACGACACGCTCACGCTGAAGGCGGTGAAGGACGGCGCGGCCGAGATCGCCGTCGATCGCACCGTCAGCCCTGCTCGGCGGCCGGGCGCGCCGGCCGGGGGCATGCAGGTGGGCGCGGCGCTGGGGCTGATGGCGCCCACCTACACCGATTCCAAAGTCGCCGGCGAAGCCCGTTTCGACGTGGCGCACGGCCACTTGCTCTCGTCACGGAAGTCGCGCGCGATCTCGTTCGCCATGACGCTCCCGGGCAGCGACCGGAAAATGGACCTCGCGCTTCGCACCGAGACCCGCGTTGATTTCCTCGCCCGTTTCTCCGGCCGCGTGGCCGAGCCGCGCCCGCGGCTTCTGCCACCGCCTCCGCCTGCCCCGGTCCCGGCCCCGGCGCCAGCGCCAGCCGCGCCGGCCCCCGCGCCCAAGGACGACTCCGGTGAGTTTTGACGCCTTCCCACGCGGACGCCCGCGCGGCCGGTGGCCGACCATCGTTCGCCGGGCGGGGTTCGCGGCCGGGCTGATCGCTTGTCTTGCCGCGGGGGCCGGAGCCTGCGCGAAGAAAGACGACGGCCTGCCCCCGTCCACGCCTTCCCTGCGTCCGGGAACGGTCGGCCAGCCCTACAGCGAGTTACTTGTGCCCACGGCCATTCCCTCGCTGGCGGGCAAGGGGCCGTTCGCCTTCTCCGTCGTCGGTGGCGCGCTGCCGCTCGGCCTGGCGCTCGGCCAGAACACGGGGGAGGTGGCCGGCACGCCGACGGCGCAAGGAATCTCGACCTTCACCGCGCGCCTGGTTGACGGCGCGCAGACCGCGCGCGACTTCACCTTCTCCATCGACATCCAGCCGGCGCCGTGAACGTGAACAGCCTCTCCGACGATCCTCCCCCGCGCCGCCCGGCGCACCCCTTGGCGGCGGTGTTGCTCCTGCTCGCCACGGGCGGCGCGGCGGTGGTTGTCGCGGTCGCCGGCCACGTGCCGGCGGCGGACGCGGCCATCCTCGCTTCCCCCCTGGCCGGCGTCGCGCTGGTCCTGCTGGACGGCCGCATCCGCCTGACGCGCCTGATGCGGCGCGCGGCCATTCGGCTGCCGGCCGCGCCGCTGCTGGTGTTCGCCTGGTCGAAAACCATGCCGGACTCCGCCGGCGCGCCGTCGGCGGGGGAGATCGCGCTGGCCGCGGCCTTCGTCGCCGCGCTGGGCGCCGGCGCGTTCACCTACGACCACCTCCTCTCGCTCGTCACGAAGCGCCTGTTCGGCTTTCCGCCGCCGCCGGATCGCGCGCCCCTGGTCCGCCGCCTTTTCGAGGGCGCGCTTCGCGGCGCGCTGCTGGTCGGCACGCTGCTTCCCCTCCTCTTCGCGGTGGCGCAGACGCATCGCCTGAAGTTGACCACCAAGGCCCCGCCGCTGCCCGAGTTCTCCGCGGGATGCGAAGAGGTGCGGTTCGAGACCGACGACGGCCTCACGCTCGCCGGCTGGTTCTTCCCCGCGAAGTACCGTGACACACATCGCCACTCGGCCGTGGTCGTCTGCCACGGGCTGAACGCCAACAAGGAGAACTTCCACAGCCACGGGCTGTTCCTTCACCAGCGGCTGGGGTGCCATGTGCTGGTCTTCGACTTCCGAGGGCACGGAGAATCCGACGGCCACCTGACCACGTTCGGGGCGCTGGAACGGCGCGACGTGGCGGCCGCGGTCGACTACCTGCGCTCGCGCCCCGACGTGGACCCGGGCCGCGTCTTCGGCCTGGGCTTCTCCATGGGCGCTTCCGCCCTGTTGATGGCCGCGGCCGAGCGGCCCGATCTCTTCCGCGCCATCGCCTGCGACTGCCCCTTCGGCGACCTCTCGGCCATGGCCCGCGCGCGCGTGTCGGGGTTGCCGGAGTGGTGCCGGCCGCTCTTCCTCGAGGCCCTGGAGCCGGCCGCCCGGCTCTACCTTGGCGGGCCGGTGTCGTCGGTCTCTCCCCGGCGCGAGGCGGAGGGGTTGACGACGCCGCTGCTGCTCATCCACGGCGACGCCGACAGTGTGATCCCCTGCGAGGAGACGCTGCGCATCCACGCGGCCGCGCCCAAGGGCGCCGGGTTGATGGTGGTGCATGGCGCGGGCCACGCCGGCTCCCACGCGCAAAACGCGCTGGAATACGAGCGCCGGGTGCTGGACCACTTCCGCCGCAACGACCGGTTGCCGTAGCAGTCCGTCGCTGAGGGGGTGCGGATTGAATTTGTACGCGCCGAGCGTGGGCGGTGGCGTCCAACCTTGCGGGGGCGCCGGGGGCCCGCCGGTGTTGAACATCCGCAGATGACACAGCGCGGCTTCGGCCGCAACCAAACCGCGTCTAAACGCGAGTCCCGTCGAAACTGCTCGCGGGCGTTCAACACGGAGACACGGAGGCACGGAGGGCGCACGGAGAAAAGGATCGGGAATTGTCCTCTCCGTGAAACCT
>JACQVU010000303.1 GCA_016209585.1 Planctomycetota bacterium | reverse complement strand
GGTCAGGGGTCGGGGGTCGGGGAGAGAGAGGTGAGACCGTGGGCGGACGGAAGGCACGAACGGCCGCGCGCGCGGCGTTGGCCGTGATCGGCGTGGCGCTGGCGCTGAACGTGGCGCCGGGTGCGCCGCCCCCGCCGGAGCCGCGGCCATTGGCGGACCTGGTTTCGGACGACGCCACGGTGTTGGTGGAGTTCGACGACCCGGCGACGCTTTTTGATCGGGTGGCCGCATGGCCGGGGTTCGTGCCGGGCGGAGCCGCCTTGGAGGAGTTGCGGCTCTACGCCGATGCCCTTCTTGCCAACGTGGTGAAGTACGACGCGCTCAAGACGAAGCCCGAGGCGATCCGCGCGCTTTTCTCCCGTTCGGGGCGGGCGGCGCTGGTGTTGTTTCACGTTCACGCGCCGTTTCTCTGGAACCTGGTGACTCTGGGCGTGGTGCGGGATCAGGAGGGCGTCAAGCGCAACGAGACCACGGGGCAGCTCACCACCGACGACACCAACGGCGACGCCGTGCGACTCGGTCTGGTGAGCGGGGGCAACGAGTTCCTGCTGGCGCTGGACTACGCCGATGAGGCGCTGCCCGAGGTTTTCCTGTCGCGCGAGTTCCGCGACGCCGCGCGCCACATGGAGCATGACGGCGTGACGGTGTTGAGTTACCAGCGCGACCGGGTCTACCTTGGCCTGCGGCTCTATCTCATGCGGCTGGGGGGGCGCTTGTTCATCGCCAACAGCGCCAACGTGGCGCGCGACACCATCGACCTGTTCAACCGCAAGCGGGCCAACGCGCTGTCAGCCACGGCGGCGTGGAAGGCGACCGCGGCGCGGATGGCCGGGCCGGGGAGCGCGCGTTCTTTCATCAACCTGCCGCGTCTGATGGGCGAGGCGGACCGCGCGCTCTCGGCGCGCGGCGGGTATCGGGTCAATCCGCTGGAACGCGCCCATCACGACAACGTCGACGCCGTGGTCGACTATGGCGCCCTGCTCGGCATGGCGTTCACCTCCACGGAGAGCGCCGGGGGGCCCGTCGGCGCGCCAACGACGGGGACCAGCGGCGAACTGGCGGTGGACGCCGCCCACGGGTTTTTCGCCGCGGCGCGTGGCGGGCCGCTGAACGGCGCCCTCCTGGACCTGATACCCGCCGACTGCCATTTCGCGTTCCTCGCCTCCTTCGCCGACCCGGCGGCGGCCTTCGCGCGCCTCGACCAGTTCTTCAAGAGCCGGCAGGCGAACTTCGGCCGGCCGCTGTACGACGACTGGCTCACGGAGTTCGAGAAGCAGTTCTACGCGCCATTGCGGGAGTGGGCGGGAGACCTGCGCGGCGACATCGCCATCGTCGGCCCCGCGCCGGGACCGGCGCGGACGGAAGATGTCCGCTACCGTGTCGACCGCCGCCTGGGCATGGCGCGGATCGAGCCGGCGCCTCGCCTGAACGAGCCGGACGGCTTCGGTCCGCTGCTGGGCAACTACGATCTCGCCCGGACGGCGGTCGTCGCGCCGATGAAAAACCCCGAGGTCGCCGGCGCACGGTACGAGGCCGCCCTGGCCAAGGCAAGGGAGGCCTATCCCGAACAGGTCCACGCCCAACGTCTGGATCACGACGGCGCCCCGCGACGGCTGTTCACGGTGACGGAGGAGACCGCCCCGACCTCCATGGCGCTGATCGGCGACACGCTGGTGGCCTGCCGCTCCGAGGAGTTCCTGCACGCCTGCGTCGCCGTGGCCGACCAGCGCGCCAAGCCGCTGGCCAAGGCCGCCCCGGTCGAGAGCCTGTTTCGTGAAGGCGCGGGCGACGCCACCAAGTTCTTCTACCTGAATCTCCCGCGAAAACACGGGGTCGGCTCGCTTTCCCAGAGGGTCAACAAGGTCATGGCGCCGGACTTCGGCCTCGCCCTTCTGGCGACCGAAAGCGAGGGCCGGGTGGAGTTCCGCGCCAATCTCCCGCTGAGCGCCTACGTCGCGGCGATGATCCCCCTCCAGAACGCCGAGGCGGAGCGGCGCAATGCTGAGACCTGCCGCACGAACGTGGTGGCGCTGATGGAGGCGCTGGTTCGGCGCCTCTCCGGCCAGGGCCGCGGCCGGGGAACGCCCCGCACGCTGGAGGAGTTGGTCGGCGACCCCGCGTTCGGCCGCTTTGGCCAGCAGGTGCTCTCCTGTCCCGCCGACACCGACACGCTGTTCGACATCATGTTCAGCCCCGCGCCCGCGAAGGGATCGCGGGGCGGATCCGGTTCATCGAGCCGCGTCACGGCTGGCGGGGACGGCGCCGAGGGCGGTTCGCGGTTCTCATACGTCTACGTTCCGCCGGCCGACCTGGCGCGCGGGTTGGTCGTGGAGCCGCGGTCGATCCTGCTCTACGAACGCGGCCCCTGGCACGGCGACGGCCGCTGGGTGGGGTTCGCCGACGGCGGCGTCGCCCACCTGCCGGAGGCCGAGTTCCAGCGGTTGTCCGCCGCGCAACAGGTGGGGGAGCGAGTAAAGAGTGCCCGGCGCGAAGCGCGCGCCTGGCCTGACGCCGAGGCGCTGGTCGCGCGGTTGCGCGCCGGCCACGAGGCCTGGGAGATGCAGGCGGCCCTGTGGCGCGAGCGCGTGAACAGGTACGCCGGCGCCGGCGCCACCGAACCCGACCCGGAACTGGGGGCGAAAATCTGCGACGCCGTCGAACCGCTGAACCGCGAGGCCGCCCGGCTCCGTGCCTTGGCTGAGGAACTGTCCACCCGCCTGTCCGAGGTTCCGCAGGACGCGCGCGCCGCGCATGGCGCCGACTGCCAGGCGGCTGAGATGCTCGCGAGGCGCGCCCGACGCCCGGTGACGTTCCGCGCGGCCCGCGCGCCCGGCTAGCCGCGCGCCGACCGGGAACTGACGATCACCATGCGACCCGACCATCCCCGCGACGACCATTCGCCCCCCGCTCCCCCTCCACCCCCGCCGCGGGCGCGCGGCAAGCCAGTCATGCCCGAACGGACGGCGACGCACGTGGACGAGATCCTGGACCTGTACGAGCGCCTGACGCGCCACTACACCGATTCAGCCGGCGGGACGGTGGAGGCCGAGGCGGGGGACTCGCGGGAGACGCTGAAGCAGACCCTGGCGAAGTTCGCGCTCGGCGACCTCTCCGGCCAGGAGATCGCCACGGTGCTGGGGTTGGTGCGCACCGTGATGCACCGCGCCGTGGCGGTGGAGGCCGCGTCCGCCGAGACGGCGAAACGCGCGGAGGCCGTGGTGGCCGAGGTCGAGCGGCTGCGCGCCGCGACCGAGGCCCTTCGCGCTCAGGCGGCCGAGGCCCGCGACGAGGCCGCGCTGCGCCGCGACGAGGCCGTGCGGACCGTGACCGGGGTGGAGGAACAGGTGAGTTTCGTCCACGACCGCGCCGCCGATCTCGACCGCGCCGTCCGCGAGAGCGCCGCCGGCGCCGCGCGGGTCACGGCGCTGCACGAGCAGGCGCTGGACACCTTGAGGAAGGCCAACGAGACGCTGGTCTTCACGCTCAACGAGCGCCGGCGCTACGAGATCGACCACGAGAAGATGCTGGTGCACCGCAACTACCTCCTGCTGCTCACCGCCCTGCTCGCGGTGGTGATCGCCGTGGGCGGGGCGGTGATGTTCTGGGTGCTGGCCGACAAGAACGCCACCATCGCCGAACTGGCCGGGGAGCGGCGTTGAGCGCGCCGCTCAACCGCCCGTCGGCGGGGCCGGGGCCATGCGCCAGCCCGCCGGGCCCCCTCCCGGCGAGAAGCGCGAAGCCGACGGAGCGCCATGAAATCATCGCCGCTGCCAGCGGGGCCGTTGTACGCTCTTGGCATGTCCGGTCCGCGGCCGGGAACGGCGCTCGGTGAACCCATGTCTCCCCCCCCGGCGGCGCCATCCTCGCCCCTTCCCGCGGCGTACGCCGACGACGCCATCTCTTTGATCCTGGAGCGGCGGCTCACGGTGGAGCGCCGGCCGAAGATCCTGTGGGTGGAGCTCACCAACAAGTGCAACTACGCATGCGTGATGTGCCCCAACGCCGCGGACGTGACGCAGAAACGCGGCTTCACGTTCATGTCGCGCGATCTCTTCCGGAAGGTCGTGGACGAAGCCGCCTCTTTTGATCCTTTCTTCGCCATCTTCCTGGGGGGCGAGTCTATGCTGCACCCCCACCTGTTCGAGATGATCCGGTACGGCAAGGAGCGCGGCCTGTCGAAAATCCACCTCGTGACCAACGGCTCGATGCTGACCGAGAAGCGGTGCGCCGAGACGCTCGACAGCAACCTGGACCTCCTGACTTTCTCGTTCGACGGCTATGACCGGAAGACGTTCGAGTACGCGCGCATCGGCGGCAGTTTTGACGAGGTGACGGCCAACATCCGGCGCCTGTTGCGGATGAAGAAGGCTCGCGGCCTCTCGAAACCTTACACCAAGATTTACGCCCTGGACCTGCATCACGAGGGCGACGCGAAGTTCGCGGCCTTCTTCGAGAGTTTCCGCGACGACGGCCTCAACGAGTACGGCGTCGAGAAACCCGGCCACTGGGCTGGCCGCTTCCTGGGCACCGACCGCTTCATCGCCCCCGAGAACGGCCCGCGCTTCTTCCCCTGCCACTACCTCTGGAAGTCCCTCAGCATCCTGGCCGACGGCACGGTCGTGCCCTGCTGCGCCGACTTCGAGGGGCAACTGCCCATCGGCGACGCCCATGCCGAGACCCTGCTGGAGGTGTGGAACGGGCCGCGCCTGAAGGCCATGCGCGAGAGCCACCTCGCGGCGCGCGTAGACCGCTACGGCCTCTGCGCCAAGTGCGACGTGGTGTGGCATCACGCCGTGGACGAGCGCGGCGTGCCCGCCGCGCTGGCCGACCCCCGGCGGCCGGTGGTGAAGTTGAACCCATGACCAGCAACGAGCGCGCCGGTTGACTCTCCGGCCCCGCTGAGGCATTGTGTCGGCGGGCCGCATCGGCGCTCGCGCGAGGTGGTTCGTGGTCATCGCCCTGGTCTCCGACATTCACGGCAACATCGAGGCGCTGGAAGCGGTGATCGCCGACATCGGCGACCGCGAGTGCGACGCCATCTGGTGCCTCGGCGACATCATCGGCTACGGGCCGAACCCGCGGGAGTGCCTGAAGATCGCCGTCAACTTCTTCGACTGGTCGCTCATCGGCAACCACGAAGAAGCCATCATGTTCATCCCCGAAGACTTCAACCAGTACGCCAAGCAGGCCGTGCAGTGGACGCGCGACACGCTCAACTCCTCGGCCTTCCCCAAGGACGAAAACCGCAAACTCTGGGACTACCTCGACACCCTCCGCGAGACCCACCAGGAACGCGACGGCCGCTGGCTCTTCGTGCACGGATCGCCCCGCCAGCCGATCCGCGAGTACGTCATGCCCAAAGACGCGCTCGACTCCCGCAAGATGACGGATATCTTCCGCATGGTCTCCAAGACCTGCTTCGCCGGCCATACCCACGTCCCCGGCGCCTTCACCCAGCAGGGAACCTTCCTTCACCCCACCCAGATCAAGCATGAGTTCAACCTCGCCTCGGAGGGCAAGGTCTTCATCAACATCGGCAGCATCGGCCAACCGCGCGACCAGGATAACCGCGCCTGCTACTGCACCATCGACGGCGACCTCCTCCGCTGGCACCGGGTGAAGTACGACTACATCAGCACCATGAAGAAGATCAAAGAGTGCCCCGGCCTCGCCTCCTTCCTCGCCGACCGCCTGGCGCAGGGAAAGTAGAGACCCGTCCCCCAAAACGGGCTTTCCCGTTTCCGGTCCGCCTCCGATGGCCATCCTCGCGGGCATTGATGAGGCCGGCTACGGCCCGCCGCTCGGCCCCCTGGTGGTGAGCGCCACCGCCTTCCGCGTGCCCGACGCCTGGCGGGGCCGCTCGCTCTGGGAGACGCTCGCCGACACCGTCGCCGAGTCTCCGGCTGACGCCGGCGGGCGCATCGTGGTGGCGGACTCCAAGGCCGTCTACAAGGGCAAGAGCCGCTCGCTGAAGTGGTTGGAACTGGCCACGCTGGCCTTCGTGCAGGCGGCGCGCGACGGCCCGCCCATCCGCACGCTGGGCCACCTGCTGGAGAGAGTCTCGCTCACCCCCGCCGTCGACTTCGACCGCCAACCCTGGTACCGGGAGCGCGAAGTGGCTCTGCCGCTGGCCTGCGACGCGGCGTCGGTGGATCGGCAGGCCCGCTACGTGCGAAAGGAACTCTCCGCCCGCGGGGCCAGGTTCCTCGGCGCGCGGGCGCGGATCGTCGTCGAGTCGCGTTTCAACGAAACGCTCGCCGCCGGCGCCAACAAGGCCGACGTCGTCTGGCGCGCGGCGGCCAGGCTGATCCGCGAACTCTGGTCGCGTTACCCCCAAGTCGCCATCACCCTTGACAAACAGGGCGGCCGCGCCAAATACGGCCGCCCGCTTCACCTGGCGTTCAAGGGCTGCGTCATCCGCGGCTTCGCCGAAGAACCGGCCCGCTCCGCCTACCGCCTGGAACAAGGCCCCCGCGCCGCCGATCTGCTCTTCCTGGAAGGCGGGGAGCGGCAATCGCTCCCCGTGGCGTTGGCCTCCATGGTCTCCAAATACCTGCGCGAACTGTTCATGCGCCTCTTCAACGCCTTCTGGCAAGGTCACGCCCCAGGCGTCGCGCCCACGGCCGGCTACCCGGAGGACGCCCGGCGCTTCCTGAGCGACATCGCCCCCGCCCGCGCCCGGCTGGCCATCCCCGACGACCTCCTGGTGCGCCGCAAGTGAACTGACCCGCCGCCTAATGGCCTTCCTGGCTGAGGTTGCGGTTCCACTCCGGCGCCCGCACCACCAGGTCTTTCGTGCCGTCCGGCACGCACTGGCAGGCGAGGCGTGAAAAGGTCTTCACGTCGCGGGCCGTGTCCAGCATGTCCTGTTCGGCGTCGTCGGATTCGCTGCAACTCGCCAGGCCCTCCAGGACGTGCACGTGGCAGGTGGAGCAGGCGCACACCCCGCCGCAGGCGTGGTCGATCTCCACGCCGTGGCCCAAGGCGATCTCCAGCAGCGACCCCTTCAGCCCGGTTTCGTCGTAGGGCAGCCGGGCGGGGTCCACCTCCACCACCCGCTCCTCGTCGCCCACGCGGAACACGATCCGGTATTTCCGCGTGGGCAGCGCGTGTCGCCTCGCGCCGATATAGGGATTGACTCCAGCCATGGCTCGCGTTCCCTGACACCTGAAGCCTAACAGGCCGCGGCGCCTGGGCGCAAAGAAATCGGGTCACCGTGTCCCCCCCCGCGGTCCAGGGCACGGGGAGCGCCGTAGGCGTGGAGGAACAAACCGGCGTCAGTTCACTTGGTCTCGCCGGCGGCCCCGGCGAGACGGCGCAGGGCGGCCACTTCGTCTTTCAGGCCGGCGACGCCGATGTGATCGAGGTAGCGCGTGATCAGCGAGAGGTGATCGCCGCGGTGGGCGCGCATGGCGGGGGTCCACTTCTTCTCGTCAGGCTCGTTCACGAAGCGGCCGCGGAAGTCCGGGCCGATCTGGCGGCGAAGCCAGGCCCAGGTGTCGGGCGACTCCACTTCCTGGCCGTCGCCGCGGGTGACGAGGGGCGCGCCGTCCTTCTCTTCCATCGTGAAGAAGAGGTCGGCGAGCATCTTGGTGTCGGGGTCAAACTGCTTCGGCGCCCAGATCCAACGCTCGACCCATGCCGGGCGCAGGCGCTCATGGGTCATGCCGAAGTCCGGCGCGCCCTTGCCATGACAGTCCGCGGTGGCGCAGCCGCGGGCGGTGACGATCTGGCGGGCGAGGCTCAACTCCGCGTCATCCAGGGGCGGCAGCGGCGCGCGGGTCTCGCTTCCCGGGACGCCGGCCATGGCCGCGAAGAAGCGTTCCAATTTGCCGATCTCGTTGTCGGAGAGGAAGAAGGTGGGCATGCGCGCCTGGAGGTAGAACCGCACGCCGTTACGGTCGTTTTCCGTTTCCGACCCGGAGTGGGCCAGCGACGGATTCATGAGGAAACGACGCAGCCACCCGCCCTCGACGCGGGCGCCCTCCCCCACGAGCGTCGGGGGGCGGACGGCCTTGCCGAAGTCGGCGTCGTTCATGGAGTAGTCTTCGTAGTCGGTGTTGTTGCCGGTGTCGTCGTCGAAGACCGGCGTGTTCCAGAGCGCGGGCGCGGCCTGCCCCGGCTCCAGCATGTGGCAACCGGCGCAGTTATACTTCTTGATCACCCACCATCCCTCCTGGACGGCTTCCCGCAGCCCGGTCGGGCGATAGAAGTAACTGCGCGGGTACTGCTCGGTGTCAACGTTGCCGAGAATGAAGGTGGTGAGGGCGTTGATCTGGCGCTCGGACAGGCCGAAGTCGGGCATGCGGAGCAACTCGTCAGGCTTCCTGGTGAAGTTCTTGCGGTAGTCCCAGATGTTGGGCGTGCGGAGTTTATGCTCGAAGAACCCCTTGGCGCGGTACCAGTTCATCCGCGCCTCGCGCCACACCTCCGGCTCCGCCTTGTCGGCCGCCTCGCGGAGCCGCGCCTCCCACAACTGCCCGAAGGTGGCCTGGGGATCGTTGATCACCGCCACCACTGGACGGGACCACTGCTCGTCGGGAACCTCCGGCCCCGCCCCTTCCTCCGGCGCGGGCGATTCGCCGGTCTGGCGCTCGTGCTCCCGCACGCTCGGCGGCTTCTCGCCCCAGCGACCCTGGTAGTGCTCGTTCACCCACTCCCAGAGACCGGGCGTGACCGCGCCGTGGTGCGCGTCATGTCCGATCACCCCGAAGTCCAGCCGCTCCAGCGGCTTGCTGCCCTCGGTGGTCAGTTCCGTGCCGATCCCCTTCTCTTCCTCGAAACCGGCGATCTCATGACAGCCGCCGCAGCCGAAGTGGCGGGTCCAGCGCTCGCCGTCGGCGCGGACGCGCCAGAAGTCTTTCCCGTCGCGCGTTTCCACGGTCATGCCGCGCGCGCGCAACTGGGCCGCCCGGTTCTCGTCGGCCACCGGCTCCTCCTCCCGCTCAATCCAGCCATCCACCGGCTCGTAGGCGGCGTCGGCGCGCCGGCGGGTGGTGAGGAACCAGGCGATCCTGGCGCACTCCCCCCACGACAGGCGCAGCGACGGCATCACGGTCATCTGGTGGGTGAGCAGCAGGTCGCCGGTCTCCGGGTCGCGCGCCCCGTCCACCGAGGCGGCGCGCCAGCCATCGAGGTTCTTAAAGTCCCCGGGGCCGAGGTCGCGGCCGGCGTGCCCCGTGAGCGTGTTGACCCAGAAGGGGGAGTAGGGCCGCGTCCGTTCCCGTGGGTCGTGGATCCAGCGGACCAGGTATTCGTAGTTCACCTTCTCGCCCACGCGCGAGAGGTCCGCGGCGAAACCGCCGCCGATGCGCGTTCCGTCACTCTTCTCGATGGAGTGGCATCCCAGGCAACCGCGGAGTTCCAGCGACAACTCGCCCTGCCGCGCCCACTCCTTCTCCTGATCGGGCGCCGGGCGCGCCCAGCGGGGATCAGCCGGGTCAAGAAGGCCATTCCCGGTCTCCCGGCCGGCCGCGTCCACCGCGCGCATGGCCGAGGTCCAGACGAACACGCTGATGGCCCGCGCCTGGTCGGGGTTGAGACGCAACTGGGGCATCTTGGACGTCGGCCGGAAGCCCCGCACGTCGGCGAGCCAGGCGGGAATCCACTCCGGTTTCAGTTTCACCCGCGCCTCCTTCAGCGATGGCCCCACCCTCTTGCGGTCGGCCATCAGGTCCACCACCCGTTTCTCCCGCGCGCTCTGGCGGCTGAGCGCCAGCGTGCGCGTCTGCGTGAGCGTGTTCTTCTCGGCGGGAAGCGCGTCAACCGCGCGCTGGATGGCGACGTCGATCTTCGCCACGTCACCCCGCGCGCCCTCCAGGTCTTTGCGGGCGAGGAAGATCTGATCCGGCTCCGGATCGAACCCGGCCATGCGGTGGCAGCCCCAGCAGCCGCGGAAGCGGAAGAGTTCCTTGCCTTCGTTCAACACCGTGGCGCCGGGCAGGACCAGGTCTTCGGTGTGGCACTTCACGCAGCCGGCCTCGAAGTTCTCGGAGAAGTAGAGAGGATGGAGCCAGTGATGGTTCCACCCATGCGCCAGGAGCGTGCTGGTGACGGAAATCCCGTTCCCGTCGTGGCAGGTGGCGCAGCCGAAGACCTCGGGGTCATGGACGCGCAACAGTTCCTCGACGGCCGCCGGGTGCGACCGGAAGACGCGGCGGTACGGGCTGCCCTCGAATGCCTGGTGCTCCGACACGATCGGCAGCGGCTGGCGAGCGCCCACGTGGCAACTCTCGCAGCGGTCGACGAAGTCGACGCGGACGCCGTCTTTCTCCTGGACGTAGATCTGGCGGATGTCACCCACCTTGCCGAAGACCTCCGGGTCCGCGAGGAGGCCGTCGAGGCGAGCCGGGGCGAGGCCGACCATGACGAGGTCGAAGCGCTGGCGCGCCTGCTTTTCGAGGTCGGCGGCCTGCATGTTCGCCACGATCTCCTCGCGCTGGAGGCGGCCGAACTCGGCGTTGTAGTGGTCGAACTTGGCCAGCAATTCGTCGTAGGTGAACCAGGTTTCGCCGTCGGGCCAGTCGCGGATGAGGCGCGACGTGTTCTTGAACAGGGCGAGGTCCTGGTGGAGTTGCGCCTGCCGGTCGGGCGGCGCCACGTCGATGAGGTAGGACTTCGCCGCCACCTCCGAGCGCCAGACCTTGAGCGGTTCGGCGAGTTCCTTGAGGTAGGGTTGCACCTTCTCGGCGATCTCCTGCTTCAGCGCCTCCACCTCGGGGCCGGCCTTCCGCGCGGCGGCATGTGCGTGGTCCATGATCTCGACGTACTTGCTGTCCTGGCGGGCGAGGGCGTCGCGCGCCGCGCTGTCGTCGCGCAAGGCGGCGATGTAGGCGCGGTAGCGGTTCGCGAAATCCTTCTGAATGGCCTTGTAGGGCCGCCGCCCCCACATCTCGTCGTAGATCGCCCAGACCACCGAGAGGGCGAGCAGACCGGTGGCCACCATGATGTGCCACGAGAGCGACCCGTGGACGATGGGATCTTTCGCCGGAGCCGCGTCGGAAGACATGTCCATAATAACGAGTTGTCGGTCGTCAGTTATCAGTTGTCAGTATCGGCCGCCCGGTCAACTGACCACTGCTTCAAATGTTGAACCAGGGGGTGACCCAGACGTACTTGATGGTGAACGACAACCGCAGCACGATCTTCACGGGCAGCGCCATCATCGTGAGCATGAAGAAGTGCATGGTGGCGTACTGGATGATGTTCATCCGGGCGTAGACCTCCGCCTTGAAACGGACGAACAACCGGTGAAAGGCGAAACCGGCGAGAGCGTAATAGCCCCCGCACACCACGGCGCCGAAGATCCCGCGGACCCATGGCGAGCCCATCACCTGGTCCATCTTCATGCCGAACCAGCCCAGCACGATCACGTCGAGGTCGCGGTTCACTTCGTGGATCACGCGGTGGTGGTCCCACGCCATGCCGGGCCAGAACCACTGCCACCCCGGACCGCGGATGAACGTGCCGATCACGATCAGCGACAGCCACAGCGCCAGGAAGCCGAAACAGAAGGTCGCCACCGCGAACTTCCGCTGCCGCCACGTGTAGTAGCCGTTGCCCAGTGGTGAAACGTCGCAGTAGGGAATGGCAATCAGCCCGAAGATGATCAGCGTGGGCAGCACCACGCCGGCGATCCAGGGGTCGAAGTAGACCAGCATTTCCTGCAGGCCGAGGAAGTACCAGGGGGCCTTCGACGGGTTCATGGTCAGGCTCGGATTCGCCGGCTCCTCCAGCGGCGCGTTCAGCGTGATCGACCAGACGAAGAGGATGAAGGTGACGATGATGGCCGCCAGGAATTCGATCTTCAGGAGATAGGGCCAGACGTGCACGCTCTTCGGCCAGTCTTCACGATACGCGAAGGGCGTGCGGTGATGGACCTTGGCCAAATCGGGGTTCCGCGACAACTGCTCGATGAGCCGATCGTTGCGCCGCGCCGTATGGAAGCCGTACCAGGTGTAGAACGGGACCAGGAACAACAGCCCGACGATGGGCACGTTGTCGGGCGCGCTGGCGATGGTCCAGAGTTGTTGCCAGTCCATGCGGCTACCGGGGCTTGACGTGCCAGTTCTTCAGTTCGTGCTCCAGCACGACGGGCGCGGGGCCGGAGGTGCAGCCGTCTTTCCGGATGCGCCAGAAGTGCACGATCATGAACACCGACGCGACGATGGGGATGCCGATGCAATGCCAGATGTAGGCCCGCAGCAGCGCGTTGGCGTCGACGATGGAGCCGCCCAGCAGCGCGAACCGCACGTCGTTGAACGCGGTGAACCCCAACTGCGCGCCGAACGGCCCCTCGTGGCCCACCACCGGCGTGGCCCGCGCCATGTTGGTGCCCACGGTCACCGCCCAGAACCCCAACTGGTCGTCGGGCAACAGGTAGCCGGTGAACGAGAGCAGCAGCGTGAGCACCAAAAGCAGCACGCCCACCGACCAGTTGAACTCCCGCGGCGGCTTGTAACTGCCCGTGAGGAAGACCCGGAACATGTGCAGCCACACCGTGATGACCATCGCGTGGGCGCCCCAGCGGTGCATGTTCCGCAGCAGGTTGCCATACGGAACATCATTCATGATGTACAGGATGTCGCGGAAGGCCTGCCCCTTGCTGGGGTGGTAATAGAACATCAGGAAGACGCCCGTCAGCGTGAGGACCACGAACAGGTAGAAGGTGATCCCCCCCATCCCCCACGTGAAGTTGTACCGCACGGCGTCGCGGTTGATCTTCGCCGGGTGCAGGTGCAGGAAAACGTTCGTCAGAACGGCCAGCGAGCGGTTGCGCGGCGACTCGTCGAGTTTGTGCCGGAAGATGGACTTCCAGACCTGGCTCTCCTTCGGGTCCTTCAGCAGCGATGGAACTTCTTTCAACTTGTCCAACAGCGTGACGTCCGGGTCCACCGTGGGCTTGGGTTGCGGAACCGCCCCGGCCGCCGGCGCGGAAGGCCTCCCCGCGACCACCACGGATCCGGGGTCTTTCGCGGCGGGTGGCGTGCTGTCCGTGACCATTGGAGAGATGCTTCGCGCCGGGATCCGGCCCCGGCTCACACCTTCAGGAAGATCTGGGCGCGCGCCGCCTCATCGTTCCAGGTCTTGGCCGGGAACTCCTTCAACTTGTCCACCACGATCTGCCCGTCCGCCCCCAGTTCAATGCCCAGACGGAAGAGCGGCTGCGGCGCCGGCCCCTCGAAGTTGATCCCCTCCGTCGTGAACCCGGAGCCGTGGCATGGGCACTTGAACTTGTTCTCCGACTCCTTCCAGTCCGGCGTGCACCCCAGGTGCGTGCACCGGGCGAGAATGACGAAAAGCCCCGTGGAGTTCTTCACCACCCAGATGCGGTGCTTGCTTTGCCAGCGCGTGTCCACCCCGTACCCGTAGTCCGACGGATACCCGATCTTCACGCGCGTCGGCGGCTCGGTGAGCGTCCGCGGAAAAAAGAAGTGCACCACCATCGCCAGCCCCGCGGCCAGCATGCCGGTGAGGCTGGCCCAGACGAAGTTGCGCCGCCAGATGAGGGGGAACTCCAGCCGGACCGGCTCGCCGCCCACGCCGCGGTCGGCGCGCCCGCGCTCTTCCGGCGGATGGGGAAGGAGCGCCGGGTGAGCGGCGTCCGGGGTGGCCGGGGGGAGAGGGTCGGCGCGCGGCGCCGAAGGCGCGGGCGACGACTTCGTTTCCGGGAGCAGCGTGGCGGTCTCGCCGGTCGAGGGATGGCTCATGGTCGGTGGTCGTTACGCGGCAGCCGCGTGGGCGGGGGCCGGGGGCCGGCGAACGCGCGGACGACGGGGAGAGTTTTTACCGACGGTCTCCAGTTGGGATCAACGAAAAACGCCAAAAACCTGTTTTTGTCCTGTTTCCGGTCCGCGCCGGGCGCGCCTCACGCCATGGTCAACCCGCCGCTGACGCTCAGGAGTTGGCCGGTGCAGAAGTCGCCGTCCGCCGAGGCGAAGAAAGCCACCGCCGCCGCCACCTCCTCCGGCTGGGCCAGGCGGCGCAGCGGCGTGGAGGCGATGAACGCCTGCACCACCTTCTCACCGCCCTCGCGCGCGGCCACGCCGTCGCGGAGCAGGGGGGTGTCGGTCGGGCCGGGGCAGACGGCGTTGACCAGCACGCGGTCGCGGGCGTGCTCGCGCGCCAGCGCCTTGGTGAACGCGGCCACCGCGCCCTTCGTGCCGGCGTAGACCGCTTCGCCCGAACTTCCCACCCGCGCGGCGTCGCTGGCGATGTTCACGATGCGTCCCCCGCCCGCGGCGATCATGTCGGGAAGGGCGGCGTAGCAGCAATTCAAAACGCCGACGAAGTTGACGCGGATGAGCGCCTCCCACAGCGCCGGATCGGTGTCGAGGAACCGCGCCATGCGGTCGAACCCGGCGTTGTTCACCAGCACCGTCACGGGGCCGCTCGCGCGCTTGACCTCGGCCAGGGCGGCGCGCGCCGCCAAGAGGTCTCCCACGTCGCACCGCACCGCCTGGCCGCGCCCCGGCGGCAGTTGGCGCGCGGTCTCCTCCGCGCCCGGCAGGTTCAGATCGGCGACGGCTACCACCGCGCCCTCGTCGGCCAGCCGCCGGCAGATGGCGCGGCCGATGCCGCTGCCGCCGCCCGTGACGAAGCAGACTTTTCCCGCGAAACGTTCCATGAACCCGGCGTCTCCCGTGCCTCTTGTGGCCATTTCGCGCAAGGAAGGCCGGCCGTCACGCGCGCGCTTCGGGCGCGAACTCCGCGGGAAAGTAGGTCCGCGCGTGGGTCCTCAACGCGCGCACCACCTCTTCGGCAGCCTCCAGGGCTGCCAGGCCGTCTTCTCCCGGCACTTCGCACGGGCGTTCGCCGCGGCAGGCGGCCACGAACCCCCGCACCTCGGCGTCCAGCGCGTCGCCGTCGTCCACCGGGATCTCGCGCACCGTCAGGTATTTGAAGAAGTCGAGGCCGGCAAGGTCCATGCCGGGCGTGAACTCGACGTCGCGCATCTTCAACTGGTCCATCGCGAGCGCCGGCGACTTCTTGTAGATGATCGCCTTCCGGCCATCGAGGTCCAGCGACAGGTAGGCGTCACGGCAGAAGAAGCGCACCTTGCGCATCGTGGAGACCGAGACCCGCGACGCCGTGACGTTGGCCACGCACCCCGACTGGAACGTGATCCGCGCGTTGCAGATGTCCTCCCGCCCCGGTGAGATCACGTTGACCCCGGCCGCCTGCACCCCCACCACCGGGGATCGCACCACGCTCAGAATCAGGTCCAGATCGTGGATCATCAGGTCCTGCACCAAGCCGATGTCCATCGACCGGAACCGGAACGGCGCGAGACGGTGCGCCTCGATGAACCGCGGCTCGGCCAGCGCGTCGCGCTCCGCACGAAAACCGGGGTTGAACCGCTCCTCGTGGCCAATCTGCAACACCACCCCCCGCCGACGCGCCGCCTCGATGAGCCGCCGGGCCTCGGCCACGGTGGTGGTGATGGGCTTCTCGACCAGCACGTGGATGCCCGCCTCGATCAGG
>JACQVU010000299.1 GCA_016209585.1 Planctomycetota bacterium | reverse complement strand
GCGACGATTTTCGGGAGTAGTAGTACAGTCAAAACAAAATCAGATTTATTTGTGGTGGCGGGTCTAGGGGCTGGGGTCGGGGGTCGGGGGAGATGGGGAGAACGCGGGAAGGTGGGGGCGCGCGGCGGCCCCTCGCCCCTCGTCCCGCGCGTCGGCGCCCGGCGCTTGCCCGTCGGGGTCGGTGGGTCACGCCGGGGGGAAGAGAAATTCCAGCGCGCCGCCCACGCGCTGGCGCCACCAGCGCTCGTTGTGGCAGTGTTCCTTGGCGATGAAGCCGCGGAAGCGGTCCGGCGCGTCCCAGCCCTTGCGCCGAAAGAGAGAGAGAATGCGTTCGTTCAACCGGGTGTTGTCGGTGCGGCGGTTCGCCGGGTCCTCGACGAAACGTTCACCGGCGTCGAAGTAGGCGCGGCGGAAGGGCATCGCGCGCCGGGTGGCCAGGTCGAGCAGCACGGCGTCATAGGTGAAGGGGTTCAACCCCAGCGACGAGTAAGAGAGCGAGCCGACCATGCCCACCACGTCGGGCCGGCGCCACGCCACGTAGGCCGCGCAGATCGCCCCCCACGAGGAGCCGAGGATGGCCACCTGATCCGGTTCCGCCGCCAGCGGCAATTCCGTCGCGAGGCCGGGCAACACGACGTCGGCCAGGAAATCGGCGTAGACGTGCGCCCGCCCCCACGGGCGCGGCAGGTAGGCCAGCGACCGCTTGGGGTGCATCACCACCGCCGCCAGCACCACGTCGCGGCACCGGCCGGCGGCGGCGAGGCGGCGGGCGGTGGTGTCGGTATGCCACCCGCCGAACATGCCCTGGTCGGTCCACTGGTTCTGGCCGTCGTTGAGGAAGACGATCGGCAACTTCGCCTCCTGCCGGCGATAGCGCCGGGGGCGCATCACGTTCACGGTGAAGGCGTGCGCCAGGTCGGGGCAGGAAAAGGTCCGCGTGAAGTACTGCGGCGGGATCACGCGCTGGTCGGGGGCTTCGGAGAAAAACTCCCCGTCCATCAGGTGCAGCGACGTGCCCAGCGGCTGATACAACCCGCCGCCCAGGGGGCGGTCTTCCCGCGGAGCCGCGCCGGGGCCGCCGTCGCCCCCGCCGGAAACGTCGGCGAAGTCGCGGATGAGGAACCCCTCGTCCTCTTCCAGTGGAATCTCGCCGGCGCAGATGGCCTCAGCCGGCGCGCGGCCCGGTCCGACCCGGTAGAAGCGCACCTGGCGCCGCTCTTCGCCGTCCGGCGCGACCACCACCGCCACGGGTTGGCGCCAACCGGTCCAATAGGTGAGATCAAGCCAGCGCCGAGCCACGGGAGAACCAGAAAGTCGCGCCACGCCCCGTCCGACGAGATCGCCGCCAGCCCCCGCCGGAGCGGCTGATCGGACGGCGGGAGATAGAGTAGTCGGTGGGGGCGCTGAAGGCAACCGGGAAGCGCCAGCGACCGCCGCTCGCCGTGGCCGCGGGCGCGTCATGGCATACTGGCGCGGGAAGGAGGTTCGGATGGCTCCGGCGAAGACGACGCCCGTGTTGCTGGCGGTGGACGTGGGGAACAGCAACGTGACGCTGGGGCGGTTCGAGGGCGAGACGCTGGCCGCGCAACTGGCCGTGGCGGGCGCGGACTTCGAGGCGCTGGCCGGGAAGCGCGGCGCGGCCGACCTGCTGCGCCCGCCGCCCGATCGCCTCGTGGCGGCGTCGGTGGCGCCGGCGCACCTGGCGGCGTTCCGGCGCTGGGCGTTGGGGGAGTGCGCCACGCGGGTGGAGGTGCTGGGGGTGGACCTGCCGATACCGATCGAGAACCGGACGGATCGCCCCGAGCAGGTGGGCGCGGATCGCCTCCTGTCCGCGCTGGCCGCCCGGCGGCGAGTGCGCGGGCCGGCGGTGGTGGTGGACTTCGGCACGGCGATCACGTTCGACGTGCTCTCGCGCGACGGCGCCTACCTGGGCGGCGCGATCTGCGCCGGCCTGCGGCTGACGCTGGAGAGCCTGCACCGGCGGACGGCGTTGTTGCCGCTCGTGGCGCCAACGCGGCCGGCGCGGGCTATCGGCCGCACCACGGAGGAGGCCCTGGCCAGCGGGATGTACTACGGCTTCATCGGCCTGGTGGAGCGCACGTTGCGGGAGGTCCTGCGCGAGTTCAACGAGCCCGACGCCGCCGTGCTGGCTACCGGCGGGGACGCGGCGCTCATCGCGCGAGAGGTGCCGGCGGTGGGCCTGGTGACCCCGGCGCTGGTGCTGGAAGGCATCGCCATCGCGGCCGGGGCGCTGGCGCCGTGAGCGCCGAGGCCGATCACGACGCCGCCCGCGAGACCAGCACGTCGTTCATGAGGAGCATGTCGAGGCCGGAGTTCTCGAAGGTGCGGATCGCTTCTTTCGGCCCGCACACCATCGGCTCGCCGTGCAGGTTGAACGAGGTGTTCAGCAGGGCGCCGACCCCGGTGCGGCGTTCGAACGCCTTGATCAGCGCGTAATACTCGGGGTTGGCGCTCTCGGTCAGGAACTGGGGCCGGATGGTGAAGTCGGCCGGGTGCATCGCGGCCGGCAGATGTTCCCGCGCCAGGGGCGTGGAGTCGAACGCCATGGTCATGAAGGGCGACGCCAGATTCTTGGGGTTCACGGCGTAGTCGCCCTCCCGCCCGGCCAGGATGCTGGGGGTGAAGGGCATCCAGAAGTCGCGGAACTTGAT
>JACQVU010000292.1 GCA_016209585.1 Planctomycetota bacterium | reverse complement strand
GGGCGGCGAGCCAGGCGCGCTCTTCCGGCTCCAGTTGGGAGAGGTCCGCCGGGGCCGCGCCGGCGCCCTCCTCCGGTTCGGCCTCTTCCGGCGGCTCTTCCAGGCGGGAGGGCGGCGGCCCGCTAGCCGGCGCCCGGCGGCGCGCCAGGGCGTCGAGCACGCCGGCCACTTCGCCGGCGGCCAGCGGCGCGAACCGCACGATGTGACATCGTGAGATCATGGTGGGCAGTAGCCGGCGCGCCTCCTCGGCCAGGAGGACGAGATGCGTCCGCGGCGGCGGCTCTTCCAGGGTCTTCAACAGCGCGTTGGCCGCCACCGGCGACATGAGGTCCGCGGCTTCGACCAGCGCGCACTTGGCGCCGCCTTCGAGCGACTTGAGCGCCAGGAACTCCTGGAGGCGGCGCACCTCTTCCATGGGGAACAATCGCTTTCCCTCCGGGGGGGCGAAGCGGCGCGCGTCGGCGTGGTTGTCGTGGTCGATCTTGTGGCATGCCGGGCAGGCGCCGCACGCGCCGCCACCGTCCTCGCGAGGGGCGGCGCAGAGGATGGCCTTGAACAGTTCGCGCGCGAAAAGCGCCTTGCCGATCCCGGCGCTTCCCAGAAAGAGGTACCCGTGCGCCACGCGGCCGGCGTGGAGAATGCGCGCGAAGCGCTCCTTCACGTCGTCGTGGCCGATCACCACCGGAAAAAGGCTCACGGGGGCTGGCATCTCGTGGTTCTTCCTTCCTGCCTGGAGCCGCACGGCCTAGAAAAGCGCCCGCGCCCCGGCGCGTCCGCGCGGGAGCGGCGTGACCCGCACCATGTGCTCTGGCGCCGGCGTCAGCAGCGGCGTCAGCGCGATTCGACGCGGATCCCGTATATTCTGACTTCCACGCTTCCCCGTTCGACGCCGTTTTCCGTCGCGATGATCCGGAAAGTGCCGGACTCTCGACGCGGAAATGTGGTGAGGGGCTTGGTCCGGTCGAACTCGGGAACCACCGTATCCTCCTTCGACGAGAGCACCTCCACCGCCCACCGAAAACCCGCGGGGACAGCCTTCTCACCGTAGCAGGCTTGGAGCACGATCTCCTCCCCCCGGTCCGTTGTGGTTGTGATCATCAGGTTAGCGGGCGCCGGTTGCGACGAATCCGCGCAATCGAAACCGTCATCAGCCTTCACCTTGAACGGGGCATCTTCAGGCATCGGGGTGACGCTGACGGGGACGTCTACTGTTCCCAACCCCGGATCGTCTTCGGCGGAGAAACAGATGGTCGTGCGCCCAGGACGCAAACCGACCACCCCGACCTGCTGGTCTTTCATTTTTGGAACGATCCGCAGCAACTGGTCTCCGCCCGCCGCGGTCAATGTCGAGGTCAGGAGAACCGAGCGCAGGAGCACGTCATCAGGCGTGCCCGCCGTGCCGTCAGCCCCTGCTGAGACTCCTTCCCCTTTCACGTGCAGGACGCCACAGACCTCGCACGACGCCTCGTGGTGCGCGGTGGGGTTGAACGCTGCTCGGTCGATCGACAGGCGCAGAAACGGTTTCGCGATCTCGATGTCTACCACGAACGGTTCGTCCTGGTCGCCGAGCGCCGCGCAGACTTGGTACCGCCCCGCCTCCAGATCCGACGTGTTCAGTGCGGTGACGCCCCGGCCCAGATCGCGGACCACCGCGCCCGCGAGGTTCCGCACCGTCCAACGGGTTTCGGCGGCAACGGTTCCCGGCGCGGCGACCTCAGGCTTGGCGTTGGCGCCAGGTTCGTTCGACGTCGTGTGCAGCGTCAGGGTCTCGCCGACCGAACAGAGCAGCACCTTCCTCTCCGCCCACGCGACAGACAGAGGAGTCGTGACGTCTCGGAGCGCGCTCCTGTCGCCGTTGGGCGGCACGCGGTCGACGGAGATACCCCACAGGCGATACAGGTGTGCGTGCCAGGTGCCTGAGAATGTGACCATTCCGGGCTCCGTGTCGCCGGCGCCGGTCGCCAAGCGGAAGGCTCGAAACGGGATCGCATCAATCGTCCCGCCGGTAATCAAGTCTCGACCATCGTGCTTGCCGCCCTTCCACTCCGCGCGAACGAGCGTTTCCGCGGGGGCAAAACCCTGGGATGCCGGCAGCGAGAATCCCGCGGTCTCGGTCTGGAAGGCCACATCGGCGCCCGGGAGGGCTGAGCCGGCGGTAATGGAGAAGGCTTGGCCGAGTTCGTTTGTCTCGCCCGGCGGCGTGGCCAACGTGTGGTCCGCCTGCGCGGACACGCGCCAGACACGATCTCCAACCTCGGCTTCGAAAGGCGGGAACGCCGCAGGATCGGCGCCAGATCTCACCGTCACCTTCCCCACGACCGCCCACACGCTTCCCAAGGGATCGCGCCGGGGCAGGACCGTACGCCGATTGACATATGTCGGGGGAACGCTGCCCTGGGTATCGCGAATTCGGACATCCACCACCCCCGCGCGATGGACGCCGTCAGGCAGCACCGGTATCTGGCCGACTCCACCGGTCATTTCGAATGGGACAACCTGATGATCGCCGATGACCAACTCGGCGGCGCCGGCGTAACCGGTGGCCACGTTGCCGAACTCGTCCAGAACGCGCACGGGGAAAGGGCCAAGTGGTTGGCCCGCCACGATTTCCGGTTCCGACGCGAACGCGAGGCCAGCATCGAACTTCGTCGCCGGTCCGGGCGTGACATGGATCGGCGCCAACTCTCTGGCCCCGCTTACGCGCTCCGGGCCCCGCACCAAAAAGTTGTATTCACCAGGCACAGTCAGCCTTTCCCGCACCGTCGCGACTCCTGATACGAACGCGAGCGATCCTCCACAATGTCGCGGTCCGTGGAGGGAGTACCAAAAACGTTCCGCTCCCTCATTCGTCACGACCGTGTTCCCGAACTGATCCCGAGCGGTTACGGTCACCACCAACTGCTCCCCAGCCGTGAGGCTCAAGTCTCCGGCAAGGGCAAGGCGCCATTCGGGCTTGGCGCTGGTGGTGGAGGCCCCACCGTCACCGGCGGCCACACCATTGCCGGCAGCCACACCGTAGGTGTCGGAAACAATCTCGCTCTCCGTCAGCACGCCGCTGTTGCCTGGAACCAGTGACCGCGCGTGTTCCCGTTCGCCGCCCGATCCGATTGCCGGCGCCTGGTCGGCTGGCGCCGATATCGCGAGGGTGACAGGGGACGGCATCGCACCGTTACGAATTGTATCCCCCCCACCTCCCCGGCACGCCAACGCGAACGCGGCGATAGGAATGCCGAGCAGCGCCATACGAACGCACAACCGGGAGAGTTTCATGGAGACCTCTTTCCCAATTCGCGCCCTTCTTCTCAGCCCCAAGCAGAGAAGAAACACAACTTCCCCCCGCAACGCCTGCTTCCCTCATTATATCGACGCCCGCGATGCTCAGAAGACTCAAAACAGCGCCCGCGCCCCGGCGGCTCCGCGCGGCAGCGGCGTGACCCGCAGCAGTCGCTCCGGCGCCGGCAGCAGCAGCGGCGTCAGCGCGACCGGGTCGGTCACGGCCGGGTCCAGCCAGCGTGCCCAGGTCTCGGGCGGGAGAATGACCGGCATGCGGTCGTGCACCGCGCTCACCACTTGGTTGGCCGCCGTCGTCAGGATGGCGAACGAGCCGCCGCCGACCCCCTCAGGCGCCGCGCCAGGTCGCGCTCCGGGGCCGCCGTCCGGGCCGGGTTCGGCGACCGCCGCGCCGGCGCCGCCACCCGCGGTCCCGCGGACGCCGGTCCAGGAACAGAGGCCCGCGAACGCCACAAGGCCGCCGTCGGGCCGGGCAATCAGGCTGGCGCTCTTCCGGCCGCGCTTCCCACCGCTCCATTCGTAGAACCCGCCGGCCGGGACCAGGCACCGGGAACCGGCGAGCAGCCGGCGAAACCAGGAGTTCTGCGCCATGGTCTCGGAGCGCACGTTGATCAGCGAGCGGCGGCTCGCCGTCAACACCAGCCACGGCGCGACGAGCGCCCAGCGGGGCAGGTCGAGCCGGCGCCGCCCGTCCGCGGCGGCCCACACCACGGGGGCGTTCTGGGTCGGCGCGATCTCCGGCCGAGGGGCCAGCGCCAGCGCCGGCGGCGTGGCCAGGTCGAAGACCGCGGCCAGTTCGTCGCCCGACGTCACCAGGAAATAGCGGCCACACATACGGGCGCTCTCCACGCTGTTCGCCGACGGCCGCCAAGCGCCGCGGACCTTACTCGGCCGGCGCCGGTTGGAGCGGCGGCAGGCCGCGATGGGCGCGGATCACCTCTTCGACGGCGCCGGTCTCCATCAGTTCACGGCCTCGATCGGTGCACGACCCCATGTGACAGGTGACCACCACGCGAGAGTGGCGGGCCAGTGGGCCGTCATAGGGTTCGTCGGCGAAGACGTCGAGCGCGGCGCCGGCGAGGCGGCCGGAGTCGAGCGCGGCCAGCAGCGCGGCCTCATCGACCACCACGCCCCGGGAGGTGTTCACCAGAAAGGCGGCCGGTTTCATGCGCGCCAGCGTGGCGGCGTTGATCAGCCCGCGCGTTCGGTCGGTGGCGGGCACGTGCAGCGTGACGAAGTCGGCCGAGGCGAAGATCGTCTCTTTGTCAACCAGCGTGGCCCCGCGCGCGCGGGCTTCGGCGTCGAGCGGCAGGACATCATTGGCCAGCACGCGGCAGCCGAAGGGGCGGAGCAACTCGGCGACGCGCCGGCCGGTGCGGCCGAAGCCCACGATGCCGACCGTGCAGCGCGCCAGTTCGCGCCCCACGTGCCGGCGCCAGCAACCGGCGCGCATGCCCTCGGTGACGGCGGTGACGCCGCGCGCGAGGTCCAGGATGAGGCCCACGGTGAGTTCCCCGACGCCGTTGGTGGGCGCGTCGGGGGTGTAGGTGACGACCACTTCGCGCGACCGACAGGCGGCGAGGTCCACGCTGTCCAGGCCGATGCCGGTGCGCGCCACGAGCCGGAGCCGCGGGGCGGCGTCAAGCACCGCGCGGGTCACGGGCAGCGTGCCCACGATCAGGTAGTCGGCCTCTTCCACGCGGCGCAGGAAGTCTTCCATTTCGGGCTTTTCGCGCGGCCAGGGGTGGCGGGCGTCGATGCCGGCGGCGCGCAGGCGATCCAGCAGGTTGAGGCCGAGGTCGTCGAACGGCGTGTTGGCGACCAGCGCCACGGCCGCGGCCGCCTCGCGCTCCGTTAGACCAGTCACGCCGGGCCGCGTGGCGGGCGGCGCGCCCGAAGGCGGGGATGGTCGTTGTTTTTTCTTCATGCTCCAAGGCCGCGCAGGTCGGGAACGCGGGGGCCATTGTACGCGGCGAACAGGGGGCGGTTGTACTCGGACTCGCGGAGGATGAAGGTCAGCCCCGTCTCCTCGGCGGCGATCCGATCCTGCGGCGCGTCTCCCACGAAGGCCACCCGCGCGGGGCTGTCGGGTTTCACCCGGTCAAGCATGCGCCGCGCCACCTGTGCCTTCGCGGTGGGGAAGCCGGCGGCCTCCACGAAACAGCCGGCGATGCCGCGGAAGGCGATGAGGTCCACCACTTCGGCGTGGTCGGTTCCCGACGACAGCGCCAGCGGCACGCGCGCCGAAAGCCGGCGCAGCGTCTCCTCCGCCCCCGGGATCCAAGGCGCCAGCCGGACGCGCTCCGGGGCCAGGCGGCTGAAGGCCGCCACCCGGCGATCCAGGTCATCGGGCGCCAGCGGCCGGCCCAGCGTCTCGCGCGCCATCAACTGGAACTTCTCCCGCCGGTTCACGCCGCCGAAGCGGAAGTGCATGGCCCGAATGTCGTCGCGGCGCTCCGGCGTTTCGGGGAAGAGTTCGGCGAAGAGGTCGGCCTTCACCTCCGACGTGTCCACGATCACGCCGTCCAGATCGAACACGTAGGCCAGGAAAGGCGTCATGCCGTGGAGTCGCCGGTCGCGACCTCCGCCCAAGGAAACCGGAGGCGAAGGCCGGGCGGGTTGATCGCCGAGCGCACGCAGCATAGCATCACCCTCGTCGTCGATGCTCGCCCGGTCACGCTCTCGAAGTTCAAGCCGGTGTTCTCCCGCGATGCGCGTGACGGAGTCTCGCGGCGCCGGGGTGTCGGCTGACAGGATCCTCCGCCTCGTGGCCCCAAGGGCGGTGGCCCCGCGCCGCGGAAACGCCGTCGATGCCGCGACGCTGGCGCGCGCCGCGATCATCGTCGAAGACGTGCGCCTCCACGGCGAAACCGCCCTCCGCCGCCACGCCCGGCGGCTGGGCGACCTTCGCGAAGGCGAGCGGCTCGTCTTCGACCGCCGCGCCCTGGCCCGCGCCCGCGACTCGCTGCCCGCGCCGCGGCGCGCGCTCCTTTCGCGCGCGGCGGATCGCATCCGCGCCTTCGCCCTCGCCCAGCGGGCCTGCCTCTCTTCACTGGAAGTCGCCGTGCCGGGTGGGCGCGCCGGCCACACCATCGCCCCCGTCGCCCGCGCCGGCTGTTACGCCCCCGGCGGCCGCTATCCCCTGCCTTCCAGCGTGCTCATGACTTGCGCCGTCGCGCGGGCGGCGGGGGTTCCTTCGGTGTGGGCCGCCTCGCCCCACCCCACGCCGCTCACGCTCGCCGCCGCCGCCGTGGCTGGGGCGGAGGCGCTGCTGGCGGTGGGCGGGGCGCAGGCCATCGCGGCGCTGGCGTTCGGCGCCGGGCCGGCGCCGGCGTGCGACGCCGTGGTCGGCCCCGGCAACCGCTGGGTGACGGCCGCGAAACAACTGGTGGCCGGCCGGGTGGCCATCGACATGCTGGCGGGGCCATCGGAACTGGTGGTGCTGGCCGGCCGCGACGCCGACCCCGGGGCCGTGGCGGCCGACCTGCTGGCGCAGGCGGAGCACGACGTCGACGCGCTTCCGGTCTTGATCGCGCTTGGCCGCAGCACGGTGGCCGGGGTGGAGCGTGAGATGGCCCGCCAACTGGAGACCTTGCCGACCGCGGACGTGGCGCGCGTGGCGCTGGCGCGCAACGGCTACGCGGTCGTCGCGCGGAACCTGGAACAGGCCGCCGCGCTGGCCGACCGGATCGCGCCCGAACACCTGCACCTCCACCTCGCCCGCCGCGATCTCTCCTTCTGGCGGCGGCGGCTGAACCACTACGGCGCTCTCTTTCTCGGCGGCCGCTCCGCGGAGGTGTTCGGCGACTACGGCGCCGGCCCCAACCACGTGCTTCCCACCGGGGGAACGGCGCGCTTCTCTGGAGGGTTGTCGGTCTTCACCTTCCTGCGCGTGCGCACCTGGCTTGACCTTTCCGGCCCGCCGGCGGCCCGCGACGCCCTCGAGGCCGACGCCGCCAGCCTGGCGCGGCTGGAGGG
>JACQVU010000289.1 GCA_016209585.1 Planctomycetota bacterium | reverse complement strand
TTCCCGAAGTGCGCGCCCGCCGGCTCGACTTCGTGTACGAGAACGAGAACCTGCTGAACAACTATGGAGGGGGGTCAGGGGCCGGGGGTCGGGGGGAAGTAGTCAGGTGGCCGTGGCGGCCAAGACCGCGGCGACGGCGGCGACGAACAGAATCGCGGCCAGCCAGCGGGCGAGGCGGTCCTGGCGGCGGGCGCGGGCGATGGCCTCGGCGTATGGGGTGAGCGTGAAACTCACCATTGTGTACAGCGGAACGTACCAGAACGGGAGGAAGCGATGCAGCGCGCGTTCAATGGCCTTGTGGCGGCGGAAAGAGGCGGTTCCGACGTGATCGCGCATCTCCAGGAAGTTGGCGATGGCGAGATCGGCGAGGGCGTCGACATTGGGTTTGCGGCGGGCGTGGAGTTCGCGGAAGGCGCGTTCGCGGTCGGTCTCGTCGTCGCCGGCGCGGGCCAGGCAGTCGTCGAGCGCCACCACGTCCTCGAACGCCGCGTTCATCCCCTGGCCGTAGAAAGGCACCACGGCGTGGGCGGCGTCGCCGATGAGCAGCGCCATGCCGCCGTGGTGCCAGGGCGCGCACCTGACGGTCACGAGCGATGAGGTGGGGTTGGCGAAGAAGTCGTCGACCAGCGTGGGCATGAGCGGCAGGGCGTCGGCGAACTCCCGCGTGAAGAACGCCCGCGCCTGGGCCGGCTCGCGGAGAGAGTCGAAGCCGTTCGGTCCCTGAAAGGGCGCGAAGAGCGTGCAGGTGAACGAGCCGTCCTCGTTGGGAAGCGCGATCATCATGAACGACCGCCGCGGCCAGATGTGCAGCGCGTTCGGCTCCAGCGCGAACCCGCCAGCGGGCGCCGGGGGGATGCACAGTTCCTTGTAGCCGTGCGAGAGGTAGTCTTGCGAGTAGTCGAACCGGTCCATCCGCTGCATGCGGCGGCGAAGAACGGAGAACGCGCCGTCGGCGCCCAGCAGCAGGTCGCCCTCGGCGCGCGCCGTGGTCCCGTCGGCGTCAACGAACTCCGCGGCGGGCGCGTCCAGGTCCACCTCCACGCACTTGTGGCCGTAATGAACCCGCGCGCCCGGCTCGCGGGCCGCGGCCTCCAGCAGCGCGACGTTGAGGCCGGCGCGCGAGATGGAATTGATGCAGCGCGACGGGTCCTTGTCGTAGGGCTGGAAGTGGCGCGCGCCGTTCGCGTCGTGGACCATCCGCCCGCGCATCGGCACGGCGTGGCGCATGATCGCCTCGGCCAGCCCCACGCGCGCGAGGGCGTCGATTCCGCGCGCGGAGATCGCCAGGTTGATCGACCGCCCCCGCGGCCCGTCCGAGAGGCGCGGGTCGGGGCGCATCTCGTGCACCTCCACCTCCCACCCGCGCCGCGCCAGGCAGACGGCGGCCAGCGCGCCCGCCAGCCCCCCGCCGATGACCACGCACCGTGGCCGCCTCGCGCCGGCGGTGGTCATGACGGCGCGGCCACGGCGCGCGCCAGCGCGTCGGCGAAGCGCCAGACGTCGTGGAACGTGTTGTACAAGGGAACCGGAGCGACCCGGATCACGTCCGGCTCGCGGAAGTCGCACGTCACGCCGGCCGCGGCCAGCGCCTGGAACGTGGCCCGGCCCCCGCGGGCGCGCAGCGACACCTGGCACCCGCGCGCGCCCGCCGCTCGCGGGGTGATCACCCGTACCGCGCCGGCCGGGGTCACCTGGTCCAGCAGGTCCGTGAGGAAGCCGGTGAGCCGCTCGCTCTTGGCGCGCAGCGCGTCCATGCCAACCTCGTCGAAGATCGCCAGCGACGCCCGCAGCGGCGCCAGCGACAGGATGGGCGGGTTGCTCACCTGCCAACCGTCCGCGCCCGCCCGCGGAATGAACTCCGGGATCAAATGCATCTGGAAGCGGGTCGCCGGGTCGTTGCCCCACCACCCCGCCATGCGCGGGAGCGCCGGATCGCCCCCGTGGCGCTCGTGGACGAAGCAACCGCCCAGCGCGCCGGGGCCGCCGTTCAGGTATTTGTAGGAGCACCAGACGGCGAAATCGACTTGCCACTCTGAAAGGCGCAGCACCACGTTTCCGGCGGCGTGCGCCAGGTCCCACCCCGCGAGCGCGCCAACCTGGTGGGCCGCGCGCGTGAGCCGCTCCAGGTCGAAGAGTTGGCCCGTGAGAAAGTTGACGCCGCCCATCACCACCAGCGCCAACCGCGGACCTTCGCGGGCGATGAGCGCCAGGGCGTCCTCCTCGCGCACTGTCTCCTCGCCGGGCCGGGGCGCGGCCACCACCACGTTCTCGGCCGGGTCCACGCCGCGGCACGCGAGATGGCTCTTCACCGCGTAGGTGTCGGAGGGGAAGGCCGGGCCTTCCATCAGCACCTTCGTCCGCCGGCCGCGCGGTCGGTAGAAACTGGCGAGCATGAAGTGCAGGTTGGCGGTGAGAGAGTTCATCATCACCACCTCGCCCGGCTTGGCGCCCACCAGCCGCGCGCCGGACTCGCGGAACGCCTCGTGCGCCGAGTACCACGGCCGCCGGCCCGCGAAGTGCGCCCGCACCGCGAGGTTCTTCCAGTCGTCCAGTTCCTGCTCGACCTGGTCCCGCGCGCTCTTCGGTTGCAGGCCCAGCGAATTGCCGCACAGGTAGGCGGAGGGCTTGCCGTCCGGCCCCGACGGAATGTGGAACCGTTCACGGAGACCGCGCAGCGGATCAGCGGCGTCGAGCGCCCGGGCCCGCGCTTCTCCGGCCGCTATCATCGGCGGGCCGGCCGGCGACGCCGCGGCGGGTTTCGCCGCCATCAGCCCAGCAAACCCGGCGGGATCATTCCCCCCGCGGCCCGCTGCATGGCGGTGTTCTGGAGGTCGGCGGCCTGTTTCAGCGCCTGGTTGGTGGTGGTGATGAGGAGGTCTTCGAGCATATCGACGTCCTGGGGATCGACCAGCGACGGGTCGATCTTCACCGACACGATCTCCCGTTGGCCGTTCACGAGCACCTTGATCTTCCCACCGGCTCCGGAGACCTCCAGCACCCGCTCCTTGAGTTCCTTCTGGATGCGGGCCATGTCTTTCTGCATCTTCTGCGCCTGCTTGAACAGGTCGCCCATCCCGCCGAATCCGGTATTCATCGATGTGTCTCCCACGGCGACGCGCCGACGCGCCGGCGCGCCCCGTGCCCGCCCGGTTTGCCCGCCACTCTCGTTCCAACGCCAAGCCCCAGCCAGCCCGGCGGCCGAATCGCGGCGTGAAGTGTAAAACAGAGGGGCGCCGGACGGCAACGTGGAGCCGGCGCATCGGCGCATGGGCGCATTGAGGAACGCCCGTCACGGGGGCGGAGCCTTCCCCGGCATGGAGGTCCGCCCGGAAGGCCGGGCCGTCCTGACATTTCAAACGCCAGCCGCTAAACTCCGGTACGTTAACGTGGCGGCGCGGCGGCGGTTGGCCGGGCGCGCCTGGCGGCTGTTTTCTGGGGAAGGTCATGTCGTCAGCCTCGTCGGGCGACTTCTTCGCGGTCGACCATCTGGCGTTGAAGTTGAAGATGGTCACGGCGGCCCAACTGGCCGAGTGCCAGGAGTACATCAACGCGGCCTCGCGCGCCGGGGCCGACGCGCCTCCGCTGGAGCGGGTGCTGGTGGAACGGGGCTACCTGCTTTCGAACGACCTGGACGCGCTGAAGGCGCTGTGCGAGCGCTACCGGCACTCCCTTTCGGGCGCGGGGTATGAAATTCTCGACAAACTGGGCCAGGGGGCGATGGGCACCGTCTACCGCGCCCGCCACCTGCCAACGGGGAAGATCGTGGCCGTGAAGATCCTTTCGGAGTCGATCTCGGCCGATCCGATGTACCTGGAGCGTTTCCGGCGCGAGGCTGAGGCCGCGGTGTCGCTGCACCACGACAACATCGTGGCCGGGATCGAGTACGGCGAGGCCAACGGCATCCACTTCTTCGTGATGGAGCACGTGGACGGCGCGCCGCTGGGGAAGTTGTTGCGGGAGCAGGGGAAGATCGACGAGGAGACGGCGCTGCAGATCGTGCACCAGGTGGCACAGGCGCTGAAGTACGCGGCGGAGGAGGGGGTGATCCACCGCGACGTGAAGCCCGACAACATCATGCTCGCCAAGGACGGCGCGGCGAAGTTGTGCGACCTGGGCCTGGCCAAGCGCACCTCGGGCGAGGCCACGCTCACCCAGTCGGGCTTCTCGGTCGGCACGCCCTATTACATCTCGCCGGAGCAGGCGATGGGCCTGCGGGAGATCGACATCCGGTCCGACATCTACTCGCTGGGGGCGACGCTCTTCCACGCCGTCTGCGGGCAGGCGCCCTTCACCGGCTCCAGCCCGGCGCTGGTGATGACGCGGCACATCAACGACGCGCTGCCCGACCCGCGCGCGCTGAACGAGAACCTGCGGCCGGCGACGGCGCTGCTCATCCGCAAGATGATGGCCAAGGAACCAGGCGCCCGCCACGACTCGCCGCGGGAACTGATCGCCGACATCGAGCGCATCTGGAACGGCGGCACGGTGGAACTCAAGGAGCCATGCGGCCCCTGGGGATCAGCCGGCGGCGCCGGTTCCGGCTCCATTTACAGCCGCGCGACGGTGGCCATGCCGGGGATTCGGCGCTGGGCCGCCTCGCCCCGCGCGGTGGTGGGCGCGGCGGCGGCGCTCCTGTTGCTCGCCGTGGCCGCGGTGGTGTTCGCCGACGCCATCAAGGCCGCGCTGGGCATCTCGCCCGTCGCGACGCCCGCGCCCCTGCTGGCGCCGGGGCCGGTGGCGTCGGACGGCGGGTCGCCGGCGGCGTCCGGCCCGGTTTCAGGCGCGGCCGCCCCCGCGCTGCCCTGGGGCAACCTGTCGGAGGAAGAGCGGCGCGCCTACCTGCGGATGCTGGCCCAGGATCCCCAGTTCCGCAAGGAACTGCTCGATGAGAAGGCCATCGACGAGCAGGAGATCGACGCCCCAGCCCCGGCCGGCGCCGACGCCGACGCCGACGCCGGGGCCGCCGGAGAGCGCGGGGGCGCGGGCGGCGGCGCGGCGCAACAGGTCGATCTTGACAAGACGCTCAAGATGGTGATCGAGACGCTGCGCCAGAGCCGCGTGCTCCCGGACTCCATTGAGAGCCGCGCCCCCACGCAAAAGGAGGCTGAAGCCGCCGTGGACACGCTGGGCCGCGCCTTCCAGAAACTCCAGGAACAGCTGGATCGGGGCGGTCGCGATGGCGAGCCGGAGACCCAGGCGAGCGGTGGCGAGCAACCCGTGCCCAAGGAGGAGTCGCGCCTCTCCGGCGTCGCGGCCGGCGGGGTCACCGTCTACCGGTACGACGACCTGGCCGCGGAGTTGCGCCTCTCCACGGAGAAGAAAGAGAAGATCGCCGCCATCCTCGCCGGCGGCCGGGAAGAGATGAAGCAACTGATGGTGCGGCCGGGCAAGGACGGCCGCAGCCTGATGGGCCGCATGGTGCACCGCTGGATCACCCGGTCCGACGAAATGGCAAAGGCGGAGTCGGCCGAGCAACTGGCGAAGGTGCTGGACATGGAGAACTCGGAGTACTTCCAGAACCTCTCCCGCGTCCACCAGGACACCCAGGCACGCATCGCGGCCGAACTCTCCCCGGCCCAGCGCCGGCGGTACGAGGAACTGATCGACGACCCCTTCGTGCAGATCCGCACCAGCGACGGCCCGGACCCCGCCGACATGTTCCCGCGCCGCGAGCGGCGGCCACCTCCCCCGGGCGCCGAATCGTCCCCGCCGCCGGGGCAGCCGGGAGCGGGCCTCGGCCGGGGGCCGGGCGGTGATCGGCGGGCGGAGGGGGAGCATCGTGCCCCGCGGCCCGCGCCCTTGCCCGGCGAGGCGGTTCGGCCGGCCGAGCGCCGGTCCGGGGGCGAACATCGCTCGCGCGACCGGGATCGGGATCGAGATCCCGCGGGTGATCGCGGCGATTTCTGATCCGATGGTGAGAATGCGGACTGGTCGCTCCCCGTGCGTTCCCGGTTTTTCTGGTCACAATTCGTAGCCTTCGCGGGGGTGATCGCCGCCTTTGTCGTGGCCGGCGCGCTTGGGGGCTTTTTCGCGGGCGTCGGCGGGTCGCTGGTGGCCGCGTTCCTGCTGGCGTGGCGGGCGGCGCGGCCCATCGTGTCCATGTCGCGGGCCGCGCGGCGGATCGCGGCCGGCGAATACCACCGCGCCGTGCCGGTCGAGACGCGCGACGAGGTGGGGCGGCTGGCGAGGGCTTTCAACGAGACCGTGGCCGAACTGCGCCGGCGCATCGAGGGGGCGGAGCAGGACCGCCAGAAGGTGGTGGCCATTCTCGGCGGCATGGTCGAGGGGGTGGTGGCCGTGGACCGCGGCGAGCGGGTGGCGCACATGAACGCCGTGGCTGGCGAGTTGTTGCGCGTGACGCCCGAGGCCGCCATCGGCCGCCACCTCTGGGAGGTCGCCCGCGTCTCCCAGTTGTCGGAGGCGGTGGCCGAAGTGCTCGCCGGCCGCGGGGAGCAGGCGCGCGAGGCGCGCCTCGCCGGCCGGCCCAAGGAAACCGTGATCGAAGTGCATGCCTCGCCGCTGCGTGGCCCCACCGGATCTCCGGTGGGCGCGGTGCTGGTGCTGCACGACGTCACGACGCTGCGCCGGCTGGAGGAGGTGCGGCGCGACTTCGTCGCCAACGTCTCGCATGAACTCAAGACCCCGCTCACGGCGATCCGGGGCCTGGTCGAGACGGTGCTGGACGACCAGGCGATGGACCCCGAGACGCGCGGGCGATTCCTGTCCCGCGTGCTGGCCCAGACGCAGCGCCTCACGCGACTGGTGGCCGACCTCCTGGACCTGTCGCGCGTGGAGTCGGGTGAGGCCCCGTTCGAGCGCCGGCGCATGGACCTGTCCGAGCCGCTGCGGGAGAGCGTGCGCCGCCACGCCGCGTGGGCGGCCGACCGGGAGATCGCGCTGGCCGCCGAATGCCCGCCCGCCCCGGTGGCGGTGGAGGCCGACCCGGAGGCCATCCGCCAGATCCTGGACAACCTGCTGGACAACGCCCTGGGATACACGCCCGCCGGCGGGCGCGTGGCCGCGCGGGCGGCGGCGCGCGGCACGGAGGCGGTGATCGAGGTGAGCGACACCGGCATCGGCATCCAGGCCGAGCACCTGGACCGGATTTTCGAGCGGTTCTACCGCGTCGACAAGGCGAGGTCCCGCGAGGCGGGCGGCACCGGGCTGGGGCTGTCGATCGTCAAGCACCTGGCCATCACGCTGGGCGGGCGCGTGGCCGTGGAGAGCGTCTTCGGCC
>JACQVU010000298.1 GCA_016209585.1 Planctomycetota bacterium | reverse complement strand
GGCGTGGGCGCCGGGGCTGTGGCGGCGCCGGCGTGCGAGCAGCCGCACCCCCCGCCGCATCCGCCCGCGCGGCGGCGGCGAAGGGGATCGAGCAGCAGGCGTTTCGCGGCATAGGCGAACGCGCCGGCGACGATGAGTCCGATGACAATCTGTTCGCCCACGACTCGTCACCCCGTCAGGGCCAGGCCGATCTGCCGCGCGGCGAAGGCGGCGGCGTAGGCCAGCACGCTCATGTAGGCGAACATGAAGGCGGGCCAGCGCCAGGAGCCGGTCTCGCGTTTCACCACCGCGAGCGTCGAGAGGCACTGCATGGCCAGCACGTAGAAGACCATCAACGTCACGGCCGGCACCGCGCCGCGGTCATGGCCTAAGTGGCCGCGGATTTTCTCGATGAGCGTCACGGACCCGGCGTCGACGTCGGCGGGGAGGACGTAGGTCTGGGCCATGGTGGAAACGAAGACCTCCCGCGCCGCGAACGAGGCCGCCACGCCGACGCAGACCTTCCAGTCGAAGCCCAGGGGCCGGAAGAGCGGCTCGATGCCGCGGCCGATCCGCCCCAGCGCGCTCTGCTCCAGTTGGGCCGCGGCGGCGCGCTGCCGCGCTGTTTCGACTTGCTCCGGAGCGGGTTCCGGCCCGAAGGCGGCCAGGTAAGGCGCCTCGTCCACCCGCGGATAGGTCTTCAGGAACCAGATGAGGATGCTGAGGGCGAAGATGAGCGTTCCGGCGCGCGCCAGGAAGCGCAGGGTGTTGTCCCAGACGGTGATGGCCACGTTGCGGGCCGAGGGCATCTTGTACTGCGGCAACTCCAGGATGAGCGGCGGCGACTTCCCCTTGAGAATGGTCCGCTTGAAGGTCCAGGCCGCCGCGAAAGCCGCCGCCATGCCCAGCAGGTACATGGAGAAGAAGACCAGCCCCTGGAGCGGCAGGAAACCGATCACCAGCGCCGGCGGCACGAACGCCGCGATGAGCATCACGTACACCGGCAGCCGGGCGGAGCAACTCATGAGCGGGGCGATCAGGATGGTCACCAGGCGGTCGCGCCGGTTTTCGATGGTGCGGGTGGCCATGATCCCCGGCACGGCGCAGGCGAACGACGAGAGCAGCGGAATGAACGCCTTGCCGTGCAGCCCGACCCGCTTCATGAGGCGATCGACGATGAACGCCGCGCGCGCCAGGTAGCCGCTGTCTTCCAGCAGGCCGATGAACAGAAAGAGCAGCGCGATGGGCGGCACGAACACCACCACCGCGCCCACGCCGTCGGTGATCACCCCGCCCACGATCAGGTCTTTCAGCGTCAGCCAGTCGGTGGCGGCGATCCACCCGGCGGCCACGGCGCGGCCGTGCAGCGCCATGAAGGCCGCGTCGGCCATTCCCGCCAGCCACTCCACCAGGCTGGTGATCAGCGCCACCGGCCACTCCGCGAAGGAAAAGATGGTCATGAACATCGCGGCCATCACCAGCACGAAGAGCAGCGGCCCGAAGACCCGGTGCGTCACCACGGCGTCGATGCGATCGCTCGCCGACACCACGTAGCGCCGGGGCCGCGCCGTCGCCCGCTCCACCGTCCGCGCGATGAAGGCGTAGCGGCAATCAGCCTCCAGCGAGTCGAGAGGCACGCCGGCGTCGGCGAGGTCGGCGCGGGCGGCGGCCGCGAAGTCGTCCAGGTCGGCGCCGTCCGGCCCGTTCTCCCCGGCCGACGTCAGGCTGAACGCTCCCCCGGTGGGCGGTGGGGACAGGAGCAGGCGAATGGCCTCGCCCTCGGCGGCCTCGTCGCGCACGCCGCCCTGTTCGTGGAGCCAGGAGGCGACGTTGGCCACTTCCCGCTCCACCGCGTCGGGAAGCGACCACAACCGCGACGGCGCCGGGGCGCGTTCCGCCGCGACGATGGCGGCGCGCAACTCGTCAATACCCTTGCCCTTGCGCGCCACCATCGGCACCACCGGAACCCGCAGCGTTCCCGCCAACGCCGTGGCATCGATCTCGATACCGGTGGCGGCGGCCACGTCGATCATGTTGAGCGCCACCACCACGGGCCGCCCCAGTTCCATCGCCTGGGTGACGAGGTAGAGCGAGCGCGTCAGGCTGGAGGCGTCAACCACCACCACGATCACGTCGGGCCGGGCCGCGCCGGGCATGCGGCCGAGAAGCACGTCGCGGGCCACTTCCTCGTCGAGCGAGCGGGTCACGAGCGAGTAGGCGCCGGGCAGGTCGAAGACGTCGGCCGTCATCATCGGGCGGGCCGGGGTCGTCTCTTTGCGCTCCCCGCCGGAAGAGAGGACGGCGTACCCCGTTTTGTGCTCCACCGTCACGCCCGGATAGTTGGCCACCTTTTGGTGCAACCCGGTGAGCCGGTTGAACACCGTGCTCTTGCCGGAATTGGGATTGCCGGCCAGCGCCACCACGATGTGGGGAATGCAAATCGGCCTGACCCCCTTCGCGGAATTTTTTTTCCCCTCGCCCGCCGACTGATACTCGGCGGCTGTGGTGGCGGCGGTGGCGATGGGCGCGGCCATAGCTGGCGAGAGCGTTCGGCAGCCCGGCGACGAAAAACCTGTCAGGCGGGCTGGCCGGCGACTATGGGGTGTTGGAGGCGTCGACTTCGATGGCGCGGGCGTCGTCGCCGCGAACGGCCAGGTGGTAGCCGTGCACGCAGAGTTCCATGGGATCGCCCAGCGGCGCGCGCCTCACGAGCCGGACGGAGGCTCCGGCCACGAGCCCCATTTCACGGAAGCGTTGGGCGGTGAGGGGATCGCCGCGCACGGACCGGACGGTGCAGGACTCGCCGACGTGGAGGGAATCAAGGGTGCGGGGCATGGGCCGGGTAGTGGTTGGTTGTGGCGCGCGGTGGGGGTGGCCTTGATCGGATTACGGAATGCAAAAGAGAATCATTCTCACCAGCGGTCATCCTATGCCCCTCCGTCAGCCGCGTCAACCCGAAACGCTCTTTTTTTCTCGCCCCGCCGTCGCCACCCGTCGAGCGCCCGGCCAGCGCAGTCCCACCGGGACCGGCGGAGGCGCCCGCCGCCTTCTCACCATCGATCCCAGGTGTCAGCCTTGCGCAGCGGCTCGCCGCGATGGTGGGCGGTGGGGAGACCCCGCGCGAGCCAGGCGCAGGAAAGGAACAGGAACGCCGCGCCAGCCGCCGCGAAGGAGTGGGCCAGGAGAAGGCCCCAGAGCCGACCTCCGGGCGCTTGCGCCGCCAGGCTCGCGAGCGGCGCGCCCCGCGCCGTCATGACGTGGCCGACCCAGTAGTCGGCGACCAGGAGAACGTTGGCGGCGGCGCCCAGGAGGAAGACGACGGCCGCGCGACCACGCCGGGCGCGGACCACGAACCACTGGCGGCCCAGCATCGCCAGAAGGATCAACATGTGCACCCACACGGCCACGCCCAGCAGCGACGCCCCCAGCGCGTGCGCTTGAGCGATCTCCCCGTCGGCCCGCGCCGGGCGCGCGGCGGCCGAGGTCACGTTCGCGTTCGCGGCGTCCACCCACTGCCGCGAGGCGGCCACGCCGAACGCCGTGTCGGCGAGAACGCCCAGGAAGAGCAGGAGAGAAAAGGCGATCAGCGCGACGCGCATGGGCCGCTGGAGCACGCGCCGCCCGCCCCATCGCCGCTCCGGACGCCCTGGTCGCCGAGCGCCAGGTCAAGCAGGCGGCGCTCGGCCGGAGCGTAGTCGAACGTGAGGGCGATGCGCCGGGCGGCGGCGCTCATCTTCTTCCACGTGCCTTTCAGAACGCGGACCCAACGGGCATCGTCCCAGGTGTCGAGGTAGTCACGGAACTTGGTCTGGAGGAAGACGAGGCAGTCGGCGTCCTCCAGCGCCTGGGTCTCGGCGTCGCGCGCGGGCGCGTCGCTCATGTCAAGGATGAGGGCGCGCGCGTCGTTCACCTCCTGCTCGCCGTACCCCGCGGCGCGCATGATGGCCGCGCACGCCTCGGCGTGGAAGACCCGCAGCGCCCGGCGCCACTCGTGGTACCCGGCGCGCGTCATCGGGTACTTGGCGCGCGGCACCTCCCAGCGACGGATGTCGTGCGCCCGCGCGGCCAGCAGCAGCCGTTCGGTGGCGGTGGGGAACAGGCGTGACACCCACTCGACCACCAGCGCGGCGTGCAACTGCTCGCGCGGGCCGGTGCGGCCGAGCAGCGTGACGACGGTGGGATCCGCCGCGTTGGCCGCGTCGATGGCCGCGACCGCCTTTTCGTATCGCGCTCCGTCGATCATGGCGTCAATAATACCGGGGCGAGGGTCGCGGGGCGAGGGACGAGGCGGACAAGTTATCAGTTGTCAGTTGTCAGTGAATGTCCAATGCCGCGACGGTTCGGCGATACAATAGCCGATGGGTTGCTGTTGAATCGGAGCGGCGTTGCCAATTCGGCCGCGCGGCGGTAGAATTCCGTGGCAATCGTGACCGGTGGCCCGGAGAGGATCGATCATCATGCCCGCTACCCACTCTCTTGCGCGGCTTGCCCTCTGCTCCGCCGTCATCGCCGCTTTCGCGCTGGCGTGCGTCGGGGGAGGTGGTGGTGCGGGGGGCGGTAG
>JACQVU010000295.1 GCA_016209585.1 Planctomycetota bacterium | reverse complement strand
CGTTGAGCGTGACGGAGGTGTTCACCGTGAGCGTGCGCGTGGCATCCACCGTGACGCCGGCGCCGGCGACCGACACCGTGCGCGTGCTCGCCGACACCTGGATGCCAAGATCGCCGCCGCTTACGGTGAGGCCGCCCGTGAGGGTAAGCGTCGCAGCGCCGGAACTGGTGATGGTGAAGTTGCCGGTGACCGTGGTGAGGCCGGTGACGGTGGGGGCTTGCGCGCCCAGCGCCCACGTCGCGCTGCCGGTGAGTTCAAGCGTGCCGCCGATGCCCGTTGCGCCGGTGGAGGTGCGCGTGCCGACGTTCATGATGACATTGTTGAACGTGGCGGTGGCGTCGACGCTGCCCGTGCCGTCGAACGTGACCGTGCCCGCGCGGGAGGTGAACGTGCCCGCGCGCGTCCAGTTTCCTCCGACCCAGATGTTGTAGTTGCTGGCGGAAACGTCGAACGTTCCCCCCGAAATGTTCAAAATGTTGTCCACGTCCAGATCGCCGCTCAGCGTTTTCGTGCCCGCGCTGACGGTGAAGTTCCAGAACTTCTTGCCCGCCCCCGTGCCGCCGGTGGTGATCGTTCCCGCCACCGCCGTGTTGAACGTGGCGGTGCCGGCGCGCGGCGTGAACGTGGCGTTGTTCGTCCAATGCCGCCCCACGGTGACGCCGTAGTTCGTGGCGGAGACGTCGAATGTGCCGTTCGTCAGCGTGAGATCGTTCGTGGCGGTGAGCGCCGCGCCCAGCGTTTTGGTGAAGCCTGCGGCATCGACAATCACGTTGTAGAACGAGCCGCCGCCCGGCGTGACCGTGCCGTCGCCGGTGTCGAACGTGACCGTGCCGGTCCCCGCCGTCAGCGTGCCCGAAGAGTAGGTCCAGTGGCGGGCGACGGAGAGCGCGTTCGCCCCGCACGAGAGCGTGCCGCCGTTGATGATCACGTCGCGGTCAACGTCCGTCGCGCCGCCAAGCGTCAGCGTGCTCGCCGTGCAGGTAAGGTCGTTCTGCACCTTCAGGTCGCCCGACACTGTCTTGATCCCCGTCGCGTTCACGGTCAGGTTGTAGAACTGCTTTCCCGCCCCCGCACCGCCCGTGGTGATCGTGGCCGCGGCCAGGTCGAGCGTCACCGTGCCCGTGCGCGGCGTGAACGTGCCCGTGCTGTTCGTCCACGCGAAGGCGTTGATCGTGTACACGCTCGCCGACACGTCCAGCGTGCCGCTGGAGATGGTGAGCGTGCCGTCCACGTCGAGGTTGCCCGCCAGAAGGGCCGTGCCTGAGACGCTGATGGTGAGGTTGTTGAACGACTTGGCCGCCCCCGTGCCGCCGGTGGTGAGCGTGGGGCTGGCGCCGTCGAAGATGACCGTGCTCGTCGCCTGCGTGAACGTCGCGCCGTTCGTCCAGTCGCCCCCCACGTTCATCGTGTTCGCGCCCGCGGAGATCGTCCCCGTGCCGCTGATGACCACATGGCGATCCACGTCCACCGCCGCGGCAAGCGTGAACGTGCCGGACGACACCGTCACGTCGTTCAGCACCTTCATCGCGCCCGAGGTGGTCTTCGCGGCGGATGCCGCAACCACCACGTCGAAAAACTCCTTCCCCGCGCCCTGGCCGCCCGTGGTGATCGTGGCCGCCGCGCCGTCGAACGTCACCGTTCCGCTTCGCGGGTTGAACGTGCCCGAGGTGTTCGTCCAGGCGAAGGCGTTGATCGTGTAGTTGCTCGCCGACACGTCCAGCGTGCCGGCCGTAATCGTGAGCGTGGCGTTGACGTCGAGGTTGCCCGCCAGCGTCTTCGTGCCCGACGAGTTCACCGTCAGGTTCCAGAACAACTTCCCCGCCCCCGTGCCGCCGGTGGTGATGGTGGCGCTGCCGCCGTCGAACGTCACCGTGCCGTTCTGCGCCGTGAACGTGCCGCTGCTCCACGTCCAGTTCCCCGCCACGGTCACGGGGGCGTCGGTCGTGTTCACGTCGAACGTTCCGCCGTTCAACAGCACCGTGCCGTCGACGTCAAGCGTCCACAACACGTTCGCGCCCAACAGCATCGTCGCCGCTGTGAGCGTGAGGTCGTTGTTCACCTTCATCGCCCCGCTCGTCGTTTTCGTGCCCGAAGCGTTCACCACCAGATTGTTGAACGCCTTGCCCGCCCCCGCGCCGCCCGTGGTGATGGTGGCCGCGCCGCCGTCGAGCGTGACCGTGCCCCCCTGGGGGGTGAACGTGCCCGTGCTGTTCGTCCAGGCGAACGTGTTGATCGAGTAGTTCGAGGCTGACACGTCCAGCGTGCCGGCGGTGATGGTGAGCGTGCCATCGACGTCCAGGTTGCCCGCGAGCGTCTTCGTCTGGGCCGCGATGTTGACAGTCAGGTTGTAGAAGGCCTTGCCCGCCCCCGTGCCTCCCGTGGTGATCGTCGCGCTGCCGGTGTCGAGCGTGACCGTGCTGGTACCCGCCGTGAACGTGGCGTTGTTCGTCCACGCCCCGCCCAGCGTGATGGCCTGCGCGCCGGCGGAGAGCGTGCCGTTGGTCAGCGTGAGGTCGCCGTCGACGTCGAGCGCCCCGGTAAGCGTCTTCGTGGCGCCGAGGCAGTCGATGATCACCTGGTTGAACGCCTTCGTCGCCCCCGCGCCGCCGTTGATGTTCGCCGCGCCGCCGTCGAACGTGAAGGTGCTCGTGTTCGCCGTCAGCGCGCCGCTGTTTGTCCAGTTTCCCGACACGGTGTGACTCAGCGCGCCGCCGAACATCTTGGCGCTGGCGTTGATGGTGACGTGGTGCAGGTCGCACGCGGTGTCGGGCGCGAATTCGCCCAGGCCGGCGCCCGAACGCCGATCGACCGTCAGCGTGTTGGTGACCACCAGCGTGCCGGCGGCGGGCGTGCGGTACTGCATGCCGGTGGTGGCGCCGCCATTCTGCAGCGTCAGATCGTAGTACGCAATGTTCCCACCAGCGTACTGGGTCTGGATGAACACGTCTCCCGCCAACACCACGGCGTTGTAAGTGACGCCGGCGTTCGCGAAGTCCACCGTGTCGAACGTGTTCGGCATGGGCGTGCCCGACGTGGCGTTGAACGTCAGGCTGCCCGCGTTGGCGCCGTCGTACAGGTCGAGCACGCTGGTGCCGCTCTCGGTGAGAACACCCGAAATGTTCGTCACGGTGATGGCCCCAGAGGCCCCCGACGTCTGCAACGTGCCGCCCGTGAAGGCGATGGCCGTCGCCGCCGTCGCGCTCAGCGTGCCCGACACCGTGGCGGTTCCCGAAAGCGTGAGCGTCGAGTTCGCCGTGTACGTCCCCGCGATGGTGGCCGTGCCCGACACCGCCGTCGTTCCCGTGGCCGTGTACGTGCCGTTCACCACCAGCGCGCCGCTGATGCTGGTGGTGGTCGTGGCGTTGAGCGTGACGGAGGTGTTCACCGTGAGCGTGCGCGTGGCATCCACCGTGACGCCGGCGCCGGCGACCGACACCGTGCGCGTGCTCGCCGACACCTGGATGCCAAGATCGCCGCCGCTTACCGCCAGACCGCCCGTGAGCGTCAGCGTGCCCGCCCCGCTGCTGGTGATGGTGAAATTCCCCGACACCGTGGTGAGGCCCGTGACGCTCGGGCTGACCGCGCCCATGGCCCACGTCGCGCCGCCGGCGAGTTCAAGCGTGCCGGCCACAACGGTCGCGCCGGTGGAGGTGCGCGTGCCCGTGTTGATGATCACGTTATTGAACGTGGTGGCGTCAACGTTGCCCGTGCCGTCGAAGGTGATAGTTGTTCCCGTGTTCGTGAACGTGCCCGACCGCGTCCAGTTTCCTGAGACGGTGTGCGTGAACGAGCCGCCGAAGAAGCGGGCGGCGGCGTTGATGGTGACGTGGGTGAAGTCGCAGGTGGTGTCGGGGGCGAACTCGCCAAGGCCCGCGCCCGCGCGGCGGTCGACCGTGAGCGTGTTCGTCACCACCAGCGTGCCGGACGAGGAGGTGCGGTACTGCATCCCGGTGGTCGCGCCGCCGTTCTGTAGCGTGAGGTTGTAGTACGCGATGTTCCCTCCGACATATTCGGTCTGAATGAACACGTCTCCCGCGGCGACGACGGCGTTATAGGTGATCGTGGCGTTGGCGAAGTCCACGGTGTCGAACGTGTTCGGCATGGGCGTGCCTGACTGCGCGTTGATCGTCATGCTGCCCGCGGTGGCGCCGTCGTACAGGTCGAGGGTACCGGCGCCGCTTTCGGTCATCACGCACGCGACGTTGCTCATGACGATCGAGCCGGCGCCCGCCGTGCGCAGCGTTCCGCCGTTGATGGCGAACGCCGTCGCCGCGCTGACCGTGAGCGTGCCCGAGACCGTTACCGTGCCGGAGATGGTCACCGTTCCCGAGGCGGTCATCGCGATGGCGGAGTTGACCGTGAGCGACCCTTGCACATCGACCGTCGACGGCGCGTTGGGCGCGGCAGCCACGATGCAGGTTTCGCCGATCGGAATGGTGATCGTGTCGCCGACCGCCGGAACGGTTCCCCCGTTCCAGTTGTTCGTAGTAGCCCAGTTGTTGTTCGTGCCGCCGAAAGTGAAGGTCTTGGCCGCGGCGAACGCGGCGGAGTTGCCGCAAGCAACTAGAACGAACAAAATGAGTACACGAATTCCCCAGCGCAGGCCACGTTCGGACCTGCCTTCGGCGACAAAACGAACACCCGCACTCTCGGTGGCCTTCATACAATAGTTACTTCACCCGCCATGAATCCTACGCAGGCAACCCGTGATAGTCAATCGGGAAATTTCGTGCTGGTTGTGCCCGGCCTAGAAAAGTCGATGGAACGAGCCGCTACGGCCGGGCGGCTTCTCGACCGGCGCAACATGCGCACGGGAGCACCAAAGCCATGGCGGCCGGTACCACACACGGCGACGACGAGTGCGTGATCAACGGCGTATAGTGCGTGCGGGGCAATATATGACACCGCCGAGATGATGCCGGCAGTTGTGCAAGGATATGTTTTTCCGTTGCCGCCAGACGGATGGCGTGGGAATATCTGCGCCCACGGGGCTTGTTTCGTGGCGATCATGTGGTCTGATGCCGCGTCTCGCAGCGGCGGTGTTTTGGGCCATTTCGCCAGCGATTCGCCCCAACCGTCCGCCCCAGACGCTATCGGGAAGCCGGTTTCATGCTCAAAACCCCTCTCGCCGCCATCCACGAGGGTTCGGGCGCAAAAATGGTCGAGTTCGGCGGCTGGTGGATGCCGGTGCTCTACACGTCGATCACGCAGGAGCACACCGCCGTGCGGACGGGCGTGGGGCTGTTCGACACGTCGCACATGGGGCGCCTGATCGTGCGCGGCGGGGACGACCGGTCGTTCCTGGAGCGGATGGTGACGAACGAAGTGGCGTCGCTGCAAAACGGCCGGGCGCGGTACTCGCTGGTGACGCGGGAAGACGGCGGGGTGATCGATGATATCTTGATTTACGCTGACTCCGATCACTACTTCATTGTAGTAAATGCATCTAACTGTGAGACCGTGCTTTCCTGGTTCCGTGACCACATCAAGCCCGACGACGTGACCATCGAGGACGTGACCGAGCGGCTGGCCATGATCGCCGTCCAGGGGCCGGCGGCTGCGGCGCTGGTCAAGCCGATGATCACGGGGTGCGACGCATCGGCGCTGCCCTACTATGGTTTCGCGCACGGATCGTGGAAGGGCGCGGCGGTCGTCATCTCCCGCACGGGGTACACCGGAGAGGACGGGTTCGAGTTGTTCATCGACCCCGCCCACGCCGCGCCGCTGTGGCAGGCGCTGACGGCGGGGGGCGCGAAGCCCTGCGGCCTCGGCGCGCGCGACACGCTGCGCCTGGAGGCCGGCATGCCCCTCTACGGCCACGAGATCGACCTGGAGCACAACCCCATCGAGGCCGGGCTGGGATCGTTCGTGAAACTGGAAAAGGGCTTCTTCGTCGGCCGCGACGCGCTCGCCAGGATCAGGCAGGCTGGTCCGGCGCGGCGGTGCGTCGGCCTGGAAGTGAACGCCCGGCGCATCCCGCGCGCCGGCCACGCCGTGTGGTCCGGTGGAGCGCCGGTGGGCGCGGTGGTGAGCGGCACCGCCTCGCCGACGTTGGCGAAGAACATCGCCACGGCCTACGTGCCCGCCGAGCTCGCCACGGTGGGAACCGCGCTGGAGGTGGAGATCAGCGACCAGCGCCACCCGGCCGTGGTGGTGAAGAAGCCGTTCTACCGGAGGGGCTGAGGGAGGGGGCGGAGGTCAGAGGTCGGGGATCACTTGCGCCGGTTCCTTGCCGTTGATCGCCGCGCCGCGCCCCTTGGCCGCTGTCACCTGACTAACATGATACAATGACTTCCCCATCAAACCTCAAATACACAAAATCTCACGAGTGGGCGCAGATTCAGGAGCGCGCCGCCACGGTCGGCATCACCGAGCACGCGGTTTCCCAACTGACCGACCTCACCTTCGTCGATCTCCCCCGCGTCGGCGACAAGGTGGCGGCTGGTTCGCGCTTCGGCGAGATCGAGTCGGTGAAGGCCGTCGCCGACCTGAACTCGCCCCTCTCTGGCAAGGTGATCGAGGTCAACACCGCGCTGGCCTCAGACAGCGGCCTCGAAAACCTCTCCGAGGACCCCTACGGACGCGGCTGGATGATCAAGATCGAACTTTCAAACCCCGCCGAGGCCGCCAGCCTCCTCTCAAATGCCCAATACGACCAGTATATCGCTGGCAGCGAGCATTAGTTCCCAACACCCGACACCGTAAACCCGGCGCCCGGTTTCCGGCCCCGCATGCCCTACATCCAGAATACTGACGCCGACCTGCAGGTGATGTTGGAGGCTTCCGGCCTTCGCACGACGGAGGACCTGTTCGCTTCCATTCCGCCGGCGATCCGCTGCCGGAAGGAGTTAGACCTGCCCGACGCGCTCTCGGAGCAGGAGGTGGCGGCCCACCTGCGGGAGGTCGCGGCGCGCAACCAGCCGCTCACGTCGCGGTCGTTCCTGGGCGCCGGAGCCTACCGCCACTTCGTGCCGGCGATCGTCGACCACCTCTCGTCGCGGGGAGAGTTCCTTACGGCGTATACGCCCTATCAACCAGAGTTGGCGCAGGGAACGCTGCAGTGCGTCTTCGAGTTCCAGTCGCTGATCACTCATTTGACGGGGCTGGAGATCGCCAACGCCTCGCTCTACGACGGCGGCTCCGCCTGCGCCGAGGCGGTGCTGCTGGCGCTCAAGTCGAAGCGGGGGGAGGCCGAGCGGGTGATCTTCACGCGCGGCGTCCACCCCCACTTGAAGCAGGTGACCCGCACCTACCTGGCGAACAGCACGGCGCGGGTGGAGGAAGCGCCCCTGGCGCCGGACGGCCGCACGGACCTGGCCGCGCTGCGCGCGCGCGCGGGCGCCGCGGCGGGAGGCGGGGTGGCGGCGATCGTGTTCCAGACTCCGAACTTCCTGGGCTACCTGGAGGAAGGGGAGGAGATCGTGAAGATCGCGCACGAGGCGGGCGCGCTGGCTTTGGCCTCCTGCTATCCGGTGGCGCTGGGACTTCTGGAGCCGCCCGGTGCCTACGGGGCGGACGTGGTGTTTGGCGAGGCTTCATGCTTCGGCAACGGCCCCAGTTTCGGCGGGCCGGGCGTGGGCTACTTCGCGGCGCGGGACGAGTACCGGCGCGCGATGCCGGGACGGATCGTGGGGCTGACCCGCGACCGCAAGGGCCGGCCCGGCTACGTGCTGGCGCTTCAGACGCGCGAGCAGCATATCCGTCGCGAGAAGGCCACGTCGAACATCTGCACTAACCAGCAACTGATCGCCCTGCGCGCCACCATCCATATGACGGCCCTCGGCCGGGGCGGCCTGGCGCGGCTGGCGGAACTGAACGCCCAGAAGGCGCACTACGCGGCCCGGCGCATCGCGGCCATCCCCGGGTTCGCGCTGCACGGTGGCGCGCCCTTCTTCAACGAGTTCACGGTGGTCACGCCGCGCCCAGCCGCGGAGGTCAACGCCGCGCTGTTCAAGCGCGCCGGGATCATCGGGGGGCTGGACCTCTCCCGGCGCGCGGCCGACCTTCCGAACCGCCTACTGGTCTGCGTCACCGAGCAGAACACGAAAGAGGACATCGATCTTTTCCTGCGCACCCTGAAGAAGGCGGGATGACCGGAACCCATGGCCGCAGTCACCGACGCTCCTGACCTCCAAGCACGCGCCACCCCCGCCGCCGGCGATGGGGCGAACGACCTCATCGTCCATCCGGGGTTGTCGTTCGAGAACTCCGTGTCCGGGCGTGTCGGCGCGCGGTTGCCGGAGTGCGACGTGCCCACCCAGCCGCCGGCCGACCTCATCCCGACTCGGCTGCGGCGCAAAAGCCCGCCGCTCTGGCCGGAGATGAGCGAACTGGGGGTGGTTCGACACTTCACCAACCTGTCGCGTCAGAACGTGGGCATCGACACGACCTTCTATCCCCTGGGGTCGTGCACGATGAAGTACAACCCGCGCGTCAACGAAACGCTCGCCGCGCTGCCCGGCTTCACCGACCTCCACCCCCTGGAGGAGCCGGAGCAGTGCCAGGGGACGCTCCACATCATGTATGAAGTGGCGCGCATGCTGGCCGAGTTGTCGGGGTTCCACGAGGTGTCGCTGCAGCCCGCGGCCGGCGCGCACGGGGAGTTCACTTCCCTGCTGGTGGTGCGGGCGGCGCTGCGGAAACGGGGCGAAGGCGCGACGCGCCGGGTCATTCTGATCCCCGACACGGCCCACGGCACGAACCCGGCCTCCTGCACCGCCGCCGGGTTGGAGACGCGGGTGGTGAAGTCCTGCCGGCGCGGGCTGATCGATCTGGAAGACCTCTCGGCCAAGGCTGACGGGAGCATCGCCGGCCTGATGATCACCAACCCGAACACGCTCGG
>JACQVU010000296.1 GCA_016209585.1 Planctomycetota bacterium | reverse complement strand
GCGCGGGCGGGCTGATCGGGTACGGATCAGCGTCGGGCATTCTCTCCGGAAGCCAGCACATCGCGAAGTTGCCGTGACGGCCGGTCGCGGCGGGGGTGTCCGGGTGGTGGACGTCGCCGGGTCGAAGCGGCTGCGGTCACTCGGCGCGTATGCGTTCGACGCGGTTGACCGCCAGGTGGAGCGGCTCCGCTCACTGGGTATTTCGCCCATCGACTTCGGCGTGGGCGATCCCACCGTCCCCACGCCGCCCTTCATCCGCGAGCGGTGCAAGGCCGCGCTCGACGAGTTCGCCGCCTCCGGCTACCCCAGTTACGCCGGCGCTCCTTTCTATCGCCAAGCCGTGGCGGACTGGTACGGCCGGCGCTTCGGCGTGACGCTCGACCCCGCGACGGAGGTGGTGGCCAGCATCGGCGCGAAGGAGGCGGTGTTCAACTTCGCGGAAGGGTTCGTGGATCCGGGCGACCTGGTGATCGTGCCGACGCCCGGCTACCCGCCCTATTCCCGCGGCACGCTCTTCGCCGAGGGAGCGGCGTGGTTCGTGCCCATCGTGGCTGAGAACGACTTCCTGATAGATCTCAACGCCATCCCGACGGAAGTGGCGCGCCAGGCCCGCCTGCTCTGGCTCACCACCCCCAACTCGCCCACCGGCAAGGTGGCCCCGCCCGACTACCTCCGCAGCCTGGTGCGGTGGGGGCGGGAAACCAACACCATCATCTGCTGCGATGAGGCCTACACCGAGATCTACTTCGGCGAGCCGCCCCATTCCATCCTGGAATATGGGCGGGAGGGCCTCGCCGTCTTCCAGTCCATGTCCAAGCGCTCCGCCATGACCGGCTGGCGCATCGGCTGGGTGGCGGGTGACGCCCGGATCATCCAGTTGTTCAAGAAGGTGAAGACCAACATCGACTCCGGCGCGCCGACCTTCATCCAGGCCGCGGCGGCCGAGGCGCTGAAAGACGAGACCCACGTGCGCGCCATGCGGGAAGAGTATCGCGCCAAGCGCGACATCCTGGTGAAGGCGCTCACCGCGCTCGGCCTCGTGAACTGCACGCCGGAAGCCACTCTTTACGTCTGGCAGAAGACGCCGCCGGGAGTCACCAGCGAAGAGTTCGCCACCCGCCTCCTCGCGCCGGAGGTGGCGCTGGTCACCACCCCGGGCGCTTGGCTCTCCGACCGCACCAGTGGCGGCCTCAACCCCGGCGAGGGGTACGTGCGCTTCGCGCTCGTGCCCTCCATCGAAGAAACCCGCCTCGCCGCCGACCGCCTGAAACACCTGCGGCTTTAGGGTATCCTTTACTCCTTTACTCCTTTACTCGTACTCGCCTAAGGCGTCCTCCTCGTGGTAAACTGCGGATATGCCGACCGTGAGCCTCAAAGCCCATTACGATGGCGAGCGCATCCAGCTCGACGAGCCCTTTGATCTTCCACCGGACGTCCCCCTTCTCGTGACCGTCCTGGTGTCCGAGGCGGACAACGACCGGGAGGCATGGATCGTGATGGGTAGGCAGACCCTGGCGCGTGCCTATGGACCGGACGAGCCCGAGTACACGCTCGACGACATTAGACGATGAACGAGAGCGATGTCGTCCTTGCGCCGCTGCCGCAGGCAGCCGGGCCGACGAAGAACCGGCCGGCCATCGTTCTGCGGACCATGCCGCCGTACGGCGATCTTCTGGTGTGCGGCGTCAGCACGCAGTTGCGGCAGGAGGTGGCTGGCTTCGACGATCCGATCGGGCCGGGCGATCCGGACTATGGCCCAAGCGGACTCAAGGCTCCATCGCTCATCCGGCTCGGCTTCCTGGCGGTCTTGCCGGCGACCGGACTGCTTGGCGCTATCGGAACGATCTCGAAGAAGCGGCACGAGAGACTATTGGATCGGCTCTGCAACTATCTTCGTCCCGCGCCCGCGGCCCAGAAACCATCCCCGTGACAGGACGAAGCCTAACCCGCATTTCTCACCACGCCCCGAAACGGTTGCACATGTTGTCGAGGCCCCGGCTTTCGGGGATGACACATTGTGCATCGACCGCGACGGTGCGGGCTGCGGGAGCCCGAACCCTTCGCGTGGCGTGGCGCGGCTTCGAGAAACTCATCTGGATCGAGCACGGCTGGCCCCTGGCCAAACGGGCCGGGAAATGAGATCAATCATGAGCGCGGCTGAGCACCCTGCCCTCGCCGGTCGATTCGACCGTCACCCCCGGAAACCCCGCGCCGCGCGAATCGATATCCATCCGCGCCGCGCCGTGCGCTGTCCATCGCGGTTATGATATTATCGCGCTGTAGTACTCACGTGGCGCCAACCCCGCCTCCGCCCAGCCACCGATCCCCGCCCCTCCCGTGAAGCGGCTGCTCCTGAGCGTCCTTCTGCTGCTCCTCGTCGCCGCGGGAAGCGCGGGGTACTGGTTCTATTCGGGCGGCGGGGTCGAGGAGAACACCCCGCCAACGTTCCCGGAGGGGGAGGTGACGCTCATCGTGCCGGCGCCGAAAGACTCGTGCCTGTCGCACGTGGCCCGCTCGCTCTGCCCCAACCTTGGCGGACATCTCACCGTGCCGCTCGTGACCGATGAAAGCGACCGCGCCCGCGGCCATTACGGCGTTGACGGCCTCGCGCTCGCCGCCTCGGCCCCGGCCGACGGGCAGACGCTGTTGCTGCTCACCGAGGACGTGGCCATTTACCCCCACGTGGCCGCGCTGCGCGAGCGGCTTCCGCCGGACGACAAGTCGTGCGAGGTCATCGCGCAGATCGCCGCCTCCCCGCTGGCGGTGGCGGTGGGGAAAGAGTCGGCGTTCCAGACGCTCAAAGACCTGGTCGCGGCCGCGAAGGAGCGCGAGGACCTGTTGATCGGCTACACGCGCCGCTACTCCATCACCCAGGTGGCGGCGCTCATGCTGGCCGAGGCTTCGGGCGCGCCGTTCGACTTCCAGTCGAACCAGACGGTGGCCGACGCGATCCGCGGCGCGATGCAGGGGGCCGAGCGGGGCCAGGCCGCCGTGGTCCTGCCCGCCGGCGACCTGGTGGCGGCGGTGGCGAAGGGCGACGTGCGGGTGCTGGCGGTGCTCGCGCCCGCGCGGCTGGACCTCTGGCCGGCCGTGCCCACGGCCGCCGAGGCCGGGTATGAAGGGCTGGTGGCGGAGACGTGGGCCGCGATCGCGTTGCCGCGCGGCGTCGAGCGCGTCCGGGTGGACCTGTTGCGCGACGCGATCCGCGCCTGCGTCGAAGAGCCGCCGTTCCGCGCGCGGCTGGCCTCCCAGGGTTTCGTTCCCCGCTGGCGCGACGCCGCCGCCGTGCGGGAACAGGTCGAGGTGGAAAGCCGGCGGTACGCGGCGGTGGCGAAAGGGATCAAGTGAGGGGGCGGGGGGGGCATGGTAATATCAGGGGGGAGAGGCCGTCATGAGCGTCATCACGATATCGGTTCCGGATGAAGCGCTGCGCGCGCTGCACCTCACGCCGGACCAGGCGAGCGAAACGTTTCGGCTGGCGGCTGCCGTCAAGTTGTACGAGATGGGGCGGCTGTCCACGGGCGCGGCGGCCGAACTCGCGGGCGTCCGTCGAAGTCCTTGCATGACGGCGCGTAGATCGTCAGCGAAGTGCGAGACGTGGATCCCGACACTGCACGTGCCTGGAGAGAGAATGACGAAGGCATCTGACGCCGACTACCTGGAGATCATTACAGGCGCCATCCACGTCTGCGCCGACTACCGGCCTCGATTCGGGCACGGGCGCAAGGCCGGGTTCACCGTGGCCGAGTTCCAGAATCTCTACCAAGCCGACCCGTTCTACTCCTGGTTCGGGCTCGACAACCCACTCATGTACGCTGCCCACAGGGCTGCCGGCGGAATGACGTCCGTCTACCGGCAGATCGGCATCGGGTGCCAGTGGGTCTTCAATCGCGTTCTTCGAGATTCGCTGCAGATCGACGAGGAGTCCGCCAACTGGTCGTACACGGTCCCGGGATCGGCCGGCGGCCGAGATCGAATGCTATCGCTCGACGCGAGGATTCCAACGACGGCCCTACCGCCCGGCGCCCGAGGTGATACCGTGCGTTCATGGCTCGCGGAGTCGGCGAAACGCCTCGAACTGACCAAGAAGGCGGCGCGGGGTCTCCAGGGTGCGGTATTCGAGGTGCGCCAAGGATACAAGAGCAAGGATTCAAAACGTCAGAATGCCGACGTGGCCAACGCGGCAAATGCCTACGCCCACCAATACTTGCCGGTAGTCGCCCTTCTTTCGACTCAGATCGACTCCGACGTTGCGGAGCGCTATCGGCGCGCCCGTTGGCTCCTTCTCGTCGGAACCACCTCGGGCTCGACGTTTGACAGCACCTATCTGTTCACACGCGATGTCGTCGGCTACGATCTCGCGGGGTTCTTTCAGCGCAACGCCGCCTCGCTGCGCGCGACTGTTGATAAGGTGCTGAGGAGCCTGCTCAGTGAAATCTGAACGGAGCCAAATGACCTTCGTGCGCACCGAGCCGGAGAGTGATCTTCGGCGCAAGGACCATCTCACGTTCAAGGGAAACCGCTCCCAGGGTCGGCACGGTTGGTTGCGCCTTACTCCAGCCTACTCACTTCATCTCGTCCAAGATCTCGTCGCCGGGCTATCCCGGCAAGACGTCGTGCTCGACCCGTTCTGCGGGACTGGGACCACCGCGCTCGCCTGCTCGGGGCAGGGAATTGCCTGTGACACGGTGGACTTGAACCCCTTTCTCGTCTGGCTGGCATCCGTGAAGTGTGCGCCTTACGAAGAGGCGGAACTTCGGCACACCCGGAAGTTTTCCCGGCAAGCCATGGCGCAGGAATTGAACGGGAATGATGCTTGGGCGCCACCGATCCAGGACATTCACAAGTGGTGGTCCGAGCCGACGCTCCGTGCTTTGTCCGCGCTCTTTGCGCGAATGACCGAGGAGCCCGCTTCCGGGGCGCGCGATCTCCTTCACATCGCGTTCTGCCGCACAGTGATTGAGACCGCCGCGGTCAGCTTCGGGCACCAGTCCATGTCGTTTCGGCGAGCCGACCCGCAACCTATGTTGTTCAACGAATCCGCCTCTGAAGTCGTTCTCGGCCATTTCGAGCGAGCCGTTGCTGATGTGCTCAACACCGCGGTCGAGACGCCGACCGGAAGCGCCCGCGTCTTTCTCGGAGATTCCCGAAACCTCGATGCTCTCCTTCCCCCAGAGCGGTACTCGGCTGTCATCACCTCGCCACCGTACCCCAACCGGATGAGTTACATTCGCGAGTTGCGGCCTTACATGTATTGGCTCGGGTACCTCACGGATGGCCGCCAAGCCGGCGAACTGGACTGGAAGGCCATCGGCGGAACCTGGGGATGTGCAACGAGCCTCGTTGCCAAGTGGGAAGCAAGTCCGAAGATCCTCGTTCCGTGGAAGGGTTTCGACGCCTGCATCCAAGGCATCAAAGAGCATAGCGACCTCCTCGGTCGGTATGTTCACAAGTACTTCGAGGATGCAGCCCTCCATGTGGCATCTCTCGTGACAATTCTCGCTCGTGGGGCGCGAGTCCACTATGTTGTCGGCAACTCGAAGTTCTACGACGTTCTGCTGCCCACGGAAGAGATTTATGCTGCGATATTCGAGGCGGCCGGCATGGGGAACGTCGTAGTCGAACGGATCCGGAAACGGACATCGAAGAAGGAACTTTTCGAGTTCATCGTGCACGCAACGAAGCCGTAGGCGGCGTGGCAGTTCGCCGTCTAATACTCCTTGGTCAGAAGGCTCGAATCTCCTGTAGGGCGCGCCGCGCGCGCCAATCCGCTGGTCCGCCATGCGGGCGAAAGCGGTTGCCGGATCAATCGGCGCGCACGGCGCGCCCTGCGAACTACGTACTATCGGCATGTGCAAGAACGACAAAAAAAGTTGTCACCGGGGAAAGAGGGTGGTGTCAAACGAAACATGAGTGTGCGATAACGACAAAAAAAGATCGTCAGGAGAGCAACGCACCGTGGCACTGATCTCTGACGGCTGAGAACCGCTAAGGACGCCATCATTATGAACAGGAACACGTTCCGGATCGTCGCCGCCGCGTTGGTGGCGGCGGCGTTGGCATGGGGGTGGGCGGGGTGCGCGCCCCCGGACGAGAACGAGGGGGGCGGCAAGGCGGAGTTCCCGGCCAGCCCCATCACCATCGTCTGTCCACCGAAACCGGGCGGCACGTCTGACACCATCACGCGCGCGCTGGCCGCCGCCGCCAAGGAGCAGTTCGGCCAGAACGTCATGGTGGTGAACAAGGAAGGGGGCGGCAACGTCGTCGGCCTGCGGTATGGGGCCGACGCTCGGCCCGACGGGTACACCGTGACTTACATGGTGTGTGAGATCGCCATCATCCCCCACCGCCCGGACCTCGACGCCCAGGACAAGATCGACCACTCCCGCTTCGAGCCGCTCGCCCTGCTCAACCGCACGCCGGCGGTGCTCACGGTGAGCGCCAAGTCGGGCTGGAACACCTTCGCCGATTTCGAGAAGGCCGCGCGGGAGCGGAAGTTGACGGTGGGCACCTCCGGGCCTTGGAGCATCTGGGAACTGGCGCCGCGGATGCTGGCGAGCGAACTGGGCGTCTCGTTCGAGTACATCGCGCACCACGGCGCCAGCGAGGCCGTCGCCGCCCTCCGCGGGGACCACGTGCAGGCGGTATGCGTCGCCCCGGCCGAGGTCCTCCCCGGCCTGCGCGACGGCAGTTTCAAGGCACTGACGGTTTTCGATCCGGAGCGCGACCCCGCCCTGCCTGACGTTCCCACCACCACGGAACTCGGCAAGCCCAACCTCACGATCTCGGCATGGGGCGGCCTTGGGGTTCCCAAGGGCACGCCGGAAGCGGTGCGCGCCGTTCTCGCCGGGAAGTTCAAGAAGGCGTTCGACACGCCGGCCTTCCAGGAACCGATGGCCAAGGCCAACGTGTCGCTGAAATGGCTCGACGCGCCGGCGTACGCCCGTTTTCTGGATGACGAGAGCGCCCGGTTCAAGGCGCTCGCGGGTGCGGTGAAGTGAGGCTTGGCGGCCGCCGCCGCGCAGTCGTCGGTCGCTCCTTCGCCCGCTTGAAAACGCGAGAGCATGAGGATATCATCCTGACATGGGTACGTTCTATACGAACTGTGCGGTTGAGAACCACGTTGACCGGTCGCGGTCCGTTCGCGTGACGAAGCTCCTGGTGGATACCGGTAGCGAGCATACGTGGGTTCCGGCTGGCACGTTGGAGAAGATCGGAGTCCAGAGGGAGAAGAAGGATATCCACTTCGTCATGGCAAATGGGGAAGTGGTAACTCGTAGTGTCGGCTTCGCGATACTCCGTGTCGCCAAGCATTTCACGATAGACGAAGTCGTCTTCGCTGAACCCGGGGATATGGTCTTGCTTGGTGCTCGTACTCTCGAAGGCCTGAATCTTACCGTGGATGCGGCGAGGAAGAATCTGGTCGCCGCCGGGCCAGTGCCTGCGGCGTGAAGACCGGCGAACACGCGTGGGCAGGTGAGCGTCGCCGCGCACCGCCACCCGAAGGGCAGCGCTATCAGCGAATAGAGCGATCCGACACCTGACAGCTGACAACTCCTGAGAACTCGCCGCTGCCTGCCCGATGTGAACGTCATGAGGTCCACGAGCAACTTCCCCGCCGGCTTCTTCCTCCTCTTGCTGGTCGCGTTGCTGGCGAGCCACCTCGACTCCGTCGCGCCCACGACGCGGATGGCCTCTTCCGGCCATCTGGGGCCGGCGCTCTTCCCCACCATTTGCGTGGTCGCCCTCGGCGCCCTTTCGTTCGTCCTCTTCGTCTCCGGCGCGCTGGCGCTCTTCTGGCCAGGCGCGCCGGCGCCCGCCCAAGATGGCCCCGCCGGGTTGAGCAGCCCGCTCACCGCCGGTGGCGACGCGCCGGGGCCGGCCACCGTCGCCCTGCGCCGTCCCGTCTTCCCGATGCTCCGGCTCGTGATACCGGAGACGGTCACCGACGACCTTCACTTGCGCGTCGGCCGGCGCGGCGCTCTTCTGACCGGAGTCTTCTCGCTCATCGCCGGCGCCGCCTTGCTGGTTTCACGCAACTTCATGCTGGCGGCGCTCGTCGCCTCGGCGCTCATGGGGCTGGCGCTGCTCGCGGCGGAGAGGCTCGCGGGAGAGCGTGGCGTGGGTCTGCGCGCCTTCGTCTACCTGGTGTTCGTGGCCTACGCCTTTTTCCTCTCGCGGGTCGGCTTCCTCCTCTCCACCGCCGCGGCGGCGGCCACGCTGGTCTTCGTCCTTTTGCGCGGGCCGGTGGCGAGATCGCTGCTGGTCAGCCTCCTTTTCGGGGCGGCGGTGGCGGTGGGGGTCTTCCTGGTGTTCAACACGGTGCTGGAGGTGGCCTTCCCCCAGGCGGTGATCGGCTTCGACGCCGACGCCTGGTTCAACGGGTGGAGGCGGCACCTTCTCCGGCAGCTGGCCGGGTGAGGATCGAGGGATCGCGGTCGCGCCCGCCGACGGCCGCCGCGCGGGGCCTATGGAAGTCTTGAACGGCATTCTGGAACACCTGCCCGCCGTCCTCGAATGGCGGGTGGTGGCGGCGATGGCGATCGGCATCCTGGCCGGGATCATCGCCGGCGCGCTGCCGGGGCTGACCGCCACCATGTCCATGGCGCTGCTGGTGCCCTTCACCTTCGCCATCCAGAGCAACGCGGAGGCGGTGTTGCTGCTGCTCGGCATCTACATCGGCACGATGCATGGGGGGGCGATCTCGGCCATTCTCATCCGCACGCCGGGAACCCCGGCCGCGGCCTGCACGGTGTTCGACGGCTACCCCCTGGCCCAGCGGGGCGAGGCCGCCCGCGCCCTGAACATTTCGACCGTGGCCAGCACCTTCGGCGGGCTGGCGAGCGCCCTGGCGCTCATCGTCTTCGCGCCGGAGGTGGCCAGCCTGGCCCTCCGGTTCTACGGCTTGCCCATGTTCCTTCTGGCGATGTTCGGGCTGACGGTGGTCACCAGCGTGTCGGAAGGGTCGATCCTCAAGGGACTGCTCAACGGCGTGACCGGTCTGCTGATCTCCACCGTGGGCTTGCACCTTGGTTCCGGGACCATGCGCTTCGCCCTGCCCAAGCCGGGGCTGCTGTCCGACCCGCCGCCGGGCGTGTCGCTGGACGCGGCCTACGCGCCGCTCATCAACTTCGGGGGCCGGGCCGCGCTGGAAGAGGGCATCGCCTTCATCCCGCTGATGATCGGCCTCTTCGCCGTGGCTGAGACGCTCATGCAGGTGGAGGAGGCCGCCCGCGGCCGGCGCTTCTCCTGGCGGCGAGCGCCCGCGGCGACGTCTGGCGACGCGCCGGATCGCGCGCCAGCAACAACCCACCCCGCGCGTTCTCTGGCGGCGCGCGTCATGGCGGCGATCGGGGCGGCGCTGTGGCGCATGGCGCGGCCCATCTCCGGAGCGGACTTCCGGCGCATCCTGCCAAGCATGTCGATCTCGTCGGTGATCGGCACCATCGTGGGCGCCATTCCGGGAACCGGCGGGGACATCGCCGGATTCGTCTCCTACGACGCCACGCGGCGCCTCTCGAAGAACCGCGCCGAGTTCGGCAAGGGGGCCATTGAGGGCGTGGCCGCCTCCGAAACCGCCAATAACGCGGTGACCGGCGGCGCGATGATCCCGATGGTCACCATGGGCATCCCCGGCGACGCCGTGACGGCCATCCTGCTGGGCGCGCTGCGCGAGCGCGGCTTCCAGCCGGGTCACGACTTCCTCCACCCCGGGCCGGGAAAGGAAGCCACCGTGACCATCGCCTACGTCGCGTTCGGCGGCTTGCTGGTGGCCAACGCGCTGGCCATGCCCCTGCGGCTGCTGCTCACGCCTTGGCTCTCCAAGACCGTGACCATCGCCCGCCACTTCCTCTGGCCCGCGGTGGCGGTCTTCTCGCTGGTGGGGGCCTACGCCATGGGCCAGTCCATGTTCCCCGTCGACGTGATGCTCATCTTCGGCTTCTTCGGCTACTTCATGCGCCGGTTCGGTTTCCCGCCCGGGCCGCTCATTCTGGGCGTGATCCTCGGCCCACTGGCTGAGGAGCACCTCGACAAAGCGCTCGCCCTGGACCCGACCCTCTCCGGCCTCTACACCGACCCGCTCTCGATCACTCTGGCCGCGCTCATCCTGCTCTCTCTCCTCCGGCCCGTGTTCAGCCGAATCGGCCGGGCCTTGGCCGGCCGAACGCCGCCAGAATCCGCGCCCCGTCCGCCCGCGTGAACCCTCCGGTGAGCCGCATCGCCACGACGTAAACCGCCGCCCCGGCGAGGAATGGAGCCACCAAACGCCAGACCACCAGCCACACCAGGCCGCCGCCGGGCGCGGCCAGGCCGGCCAGCGCCTCCACCGCGACCATCGCGAGGGCCATCAGCGCCGCGGAGAACGCCGGCAACAGCAGCGCCCGCCAGAACCCGGGGCGGGCCAGTTCCCGGCGCTCCATCCAGACCAGACCGGCGGCCAGCGGCAGGTGGCCGATCCAGATGCTGGTCACGGCCCCGGCCGGCCCGTGGCTGTTCACCAGGAAGGCCGCCGCCGCCAGGAAGACGATGAAGTTCGCCACCTGAAGCAGGAAGAAGGCGCGGTGGCGGTCGCGCACGATGACCACTTTCTGGAAGTAGTCGATGGCCACCTGCGCCGCGCCCAGCGGAATGAGCGCGCCGAGGTAGGGGGTCGCGCCGCGGTACTGCTCACCGAGCACCAACTCCACCAGCGCGGCGCTCAAGACCAGCGCGCCAACGGCCAGCGGCACGGTCAGGCCCAGCGCGGCCCGCCAGGCCTCGTGCAGCGTCTCACGGGCGCGCGGGGCGTCGCCTCGCGTCTGGTGCGTCACCAGGTCGGGCATCATCACCTCCACCGCCGCGCCGCCCAGCACGTAGATCATGGTGGCCACCTGCACCCCCAGCCCCACCCAGCCCACCGTGGCCAGTTCAGCCTCGCCCTGCCCCAGCATGGCCACGGGCAGCCGGTTCACCAGCGTGATCAAAGCGTATCCCCCGTACACCAGCACGCCGAAGCCCAGGTACGGCCCCAGCCGCCCCCGCCCGCGGCCGGCTACGTCGCCCGGCGGAAGCAGCGACGTCGCCAGCAGGCCGATGACCACCAGCGCCGGCAGCGGAGCGAGCAGCAACGAAGGCAGAACACCCTCCCGCCCCCGCCACGAGAACAGGATAAGCACCAGCGCCAGCCGCGAGCCGTTCACCAGCACCTGGTGCGCGCCGTACCAGCCCATCCGCCGGAAGGCGTAGGCCACGGAGGCGAAGTAGTTGCTGAACGACACCCCCACCGCCGCCGCCAGCGCCACCCCCAGCGCGCCGGCGTCGTCGAGCGGGAACTTGCCGAGCAACAGCGCGGCGATTCGCGCTGCTTCGGGAAAGGCCAAATGGGCCTCGCGCAACGCGAACACCGCCAACGCCAGCACGGCCGCCAGCGCCGCCTTGAACAGCGCCATGCGTCCGAACAGCGGCGCCAGGCTGCCGGGGCTGGCGACCAGCAACTCCGGGAAATAGCGGCGCGTCACGGCGTCGGTGACGGCGCTCAGAATCACCATGAGCGCCGTCACCGCCGCGAACCACGATTGGTAGTAGCCGAACTCCTTCGCCCCGAGCGCGCGGGGAACGACGGTGGCGAACGCCACCGCGATACAGAGCACCAGGAAACGGGAAACCAGAAGCCCGGCCGCGCCGCGAACGGCGGAAGGCTCCGGCCGCGACTCTCCCGCGGACGCGGGCAAAGACGTGGGCGTCGCCGTGGAGGCCGGCCCCGCGGCGGCCTCGGAGGCGTCAGTCACTTGCCCTTCCCCGGCGCCGCGGGCTGCGGGGGCGTGGGCGGGTTCGCGGGGACGGGCGGCGCGGGCCGCGGGGGAAGCGCCCCGCCCGGCCCCTCGGTGATCACCGGCGCCGGGATCACCTTGGGCGGCACGGTGGCCCGCGTGAGGAAGAGCAGCGCGAAGGCGGTGTCTTCCAGCGGATCAATATGTTCGGCGTTCTGGCCCGGCTTGCCGTTCTGCCGGGTGGAGTCCCAGGCGCCGAACATGTCTTTCCCGTTGTTGTTCGGGTCGGGATCATGGGTCTTGATCTGGCACTTCAAGAGGTAGCGCGCCCCGTCGCCGTACCAGAAATGGTTGCCGATGTACTCCTGGCCGGTCAGCACGCCGGCGCGCTCCAGGCCATACAGGTAGTAGTAGTGCCAAGCGCCGTTGTTCGGGTTCCGCTCCACCGTGAAGTTCTTCGCCACCCAGCCGAGGCCGTCGAAGATCGCCGCCCGCACCTGCTGGTGGATCTGCCCGTACTCCCGGTCCAGCGGCTCGAACTTCGGCCCCGGACCGGTGAGCAGATCGTTGCAGATCACCAGCGACGCCACGCAGGCCGTGGTCATCGATCCCGTCACCGTGTCCCATCCCCCGCCGCGCTTGTACCCCCAGCCGCGGGCCATGGGGGCCGGTGCATCGGACGTCCTCCGAAGGTCGGCGTTCACGTCACCTGCGGCCGGCCCGAACTTCCCCACCGGCGGCCCCTGCTTCTGCTGCTGCTCCAGCAGGTCCTTCACCGTGGCGAGCAGTTTCTTGCGGTCCGCCTCCTTGGGCTTCACGCCCATGCGGTTGGCCGCCGCCAAGCCGAGCAGGGCGTACTGGGTGTTGGAGTTGTCGTCGACCTCGTCGCCGCCATGGACGACCTGGGCCTCGCCGTAGGTCCACCGCTTGCCCGTGTGGGCGCGCATCAGAAAGTCCACGCACTCCTGCACCCACGCCAAGTCAGCCTTCCACGGTTCCCCCTTCGCCACTTCCTCAGTGCGGAACGGGTCCCGGTCCTTGGGCGGCTCAGCCTCCAGCAACATGAGCAGCACGCCCACGGCGTAGGTCTTCAGCAGGCCGCGGCCTTTCTTGTCGGCGTAGTCTTCCTTGATGAACTTCATCGCCTTCTGGTAGGCGGGGTCCGTGCGCGGCATGCCGCTCTTCACCAGCGCCAGCGTGAGCAGCGCCGGCGAGCCGAAGCCGTACGGCCCGATGTGGAAGTTGTCCCACGTTCCCCCGGACTCCTGCTGTTTCTTCAACCAGGCCTGTCCGTTGTCGATGGCCTCGTTGATCGCCTTCTGGTCCACGTCGGCCGGAAGTTTCAGTTTGTTCTTCTGCTCCACGTCGCCGCCGGGCTTGTTCTCGGGCTTCTTCATCGCCCCGCCCGCCGGCTTGGCCTGGGCGCGCGCCACGGGCGCCGCCGCGGCAAGCAACAGGCTGGCCGCCGCGCAGATCATGACCAGGGACAGGAACGAGCGCCGCATAGGGGACCTCCACCGCGCCACGCGCCACACCGGCTGGGGGATGCGTCGTCCAACAACCACCCCTCACAGTATACGACAAAGGAGGCGCCGGATTCGAGATCGAGCCAGGGCACGGACGCCTGTCCGATGTTGCCCCCACCCGCCGCGGGCGCCGCGAAACCGGACATGCGGCCGGCATCGTCTACTTCGCCGCTCGCTGGCTCTGGCGCGTCAGCCGCGCCGTCAACCAGGACCGCGACTTCCGGCGCACGCTGGTCTGAGAACCTGTTTCAGCAGGTCATTCGGTCGGCGGACGGCCGCGAGGGCCCCGACGCGGTTTTCAGTCGTCTGTTCTCAGTCGTCAGCGACTCGCCCCCGTTTGCCCCGACATCAGAAGCCCGGCGCTCACCGAGGGGGAAGCGACGCCGATACCCGAAACCCGACCAGAGGGGACAAGCCCCCTCTGGACTCCCCCAAGATCAGAATCCAGAACATCAGAAGATCAGAAACCAGAACTAGCGCCCCTCGGAGAGAACCGGAGACAGCGCGACGCGGAACCCGTTGCCGTGGTCCCGGTCGCCAGGGGTGCCGCCGTCGCGGCCCGCGGAGCGCGCGAACCCGTCGGTGTAGTCCCACGACCCGCCCCGCAACACCCGGGGCGCGCTCTTATTAGATATCCATGCCGACCCGTCCGCAGGCGCGCCACCGTACGAATCGTGGTACCAGTCCTCGCACCACTCACAGACGTTACCGTGCATGTCGTACAGGCCCCAGCCGTTGGGCTTCTTCTGACCGACCGGATGCGTCGTGCCGCCTGAATTTGCGCCGTACCAGGCGTGTTCGCCCAACGCGGATTCGCCGTCGCCGAACGACCACCTTGTGGTCGTGCCCGCGCGGCAGGCGTATTCCCACTCCGCCTCGCTCGGCAACCGCAGACCGGTCTTCTCGCAGAACTCCCGGCAATCGTCCCAGGAAACCCACTCCACCGGCGCGTTGAGGCCCGCGTTCTGGAAAAGTGACGGATTGCTTCCCATCACCGCCTGCCACTGGCGTTGCGTCACCTCGTACTTGCCCATCAGGAAAGACTTCACGTTCACCCGGTGTTGGGGGGATTCGTCCGACCAGCGTCCCGGTCCGCTCTCCGGGCTGCCCATCATGAACAAGCCCTCAGGGATGAGCACGAGGCGGAGCGTGACGCCCCCGCCGAGGTCTTTGACGTATTCGTACAAGGATTGGGCGCTCTTGCCGATCGCGACCAGATCGCCGATCTCCGGGCCAAACCTCTCCCGCCGCTCAGCCTCCCGGCGCTCGGCTTCTCGCTGCTCGGTCTCGCGGCGCAATCTCTCAATGACCGCGGCATCGGGCGCGGGCATGGGGGCTGGCTTGGCGCGGGACAGGGCGCTGTCGCGGTTGCCTTCGGGCTCGGTTTCCTGGAGCGCTTGCGAGGCGTACCACAGCCCGACAAACCCGCCAGCCGCCACCAGCAAAGCGCCGCCAAGGGGAATCGCGCGAACGTTCATGTGGCGCCTTTCTCGCGCGGGCGCGGCCTTGGGATCCGTCGGATCAGGCGGATCCGTCGGATCAGTCGGCTCGCGGCGCCGCCGCCGGTGGCTTGTTCGTCACCGGAGCGCCCGCAACCGTTCCAGGCGGTCGTGCTCCTGGAGGCGGGCGATGATCTTGTCCAGCCGGCCGTCGATGACCTGGTCGAGGGGGTAGTTCTCGTTCAGGCGATGGTCGGTGACGCGGTTCTGGGGAAAGTTGTAGGTGCGGACGCGGTCGGAGCGGTCTCCCGTGCCCACCTGTTCGCGGCGATCCCGCGCGCGGGCGGCGGCGGCCTTCTGGCGTTCGTGCTCGTGGAGCCGGGCGCGGAGGACGCGCATGGCCTTGTCGCGGTTCTGATGCTGGCTCTTGTTGTCCTGCATGTGAACCACGATGCCCGTGGGCACGTGGGTGAGGCGGATGGCCGACTCGGTCTTGTTGACCTTCTGTCCGCCCGGGCCGGAGGCGCGCATGGTCTCGATGACCAGGTCTTCGCGCTTGATGTCCACTTCGACGGCCTCGATCTCCGGCAGCACGGCCACGGTGCAGGCCGAGGTGTGAATGCGCCCCTGGGCTTCGGTGCGGGGGACGCGCTGGACGCGGTGGCCGCCGCCCTCGAATCGCATCGCGCCGTAGACGCCCGCGCCGCGCAGCGCGAAGACCACTTCCTTGAGTCCGCCCAGTTCGGTGGGCGAAGTGTCGAGCAGTTCCAGTTTCCACCCGGCGCCGTCGGCGTAACGCGAGTACATGCGGTAGAGGTCGGCGGCGAAGAGCGCCGCTTCCTCGCCCCCGGTGCCGGCGCGGACCTCCACGATGCAGTCGCGCCCCGCCTCGGCGTCGTCGCCGACCAGCGCCTCCTTCAGCCGTTCCCTGGCGCGTTCCAGGGCGGGCGCGCTCTCCGCCATCTCCTCCCGCGCCAGCGCCACCAGGTCGGGGTCGGCGGCCGGGTCGGCGGCCAGCGCCTGGGCTTCACGCCGGCGGGCTTCGATGGCGTCCACCTCGCGCCAGCGGGCAGCCAGGTCGGCCAGCGCGCCCATTTCCCGCAGCAGCCCGGGCAAGCGCGCCTGGTCGCGCGCCACGGCGGGGTCCTGGGTGAGGCGCTCCAGTTCGGCGAAGCGCTCGGCCCGCGCCCGCGCGGCGGCGAGCCAGGGTTCGGCGGGGGGCGTTGGACCGGGCGCGGCGTCGCGAGTCATGGCTGGCGTCCGTCACCAGCCTGCCACACTGCGGCCAGCGGCGTCACCAGTTTCCCGCGCGGGCGGGGCGTTGCCCTCGCCCAGCGCCAGGGCGCGGCTTTCCGGGCGCTTCACCACCAGGCGGTCGCGCAGGAAGAGGGCGTCAAGCCCGGAACTGGCGAAGGTGCGGAGGGCGTCGTAGGCGGTCTCCACCATCGGCTCGCCCTGGAGGTTGAAACTGGTGTTCAGGATGACCGGCACTCCGGTGAGGCGATGGAACTCCTCGATCACGCGGTAGTACTCCGGGTGCAGGCGCCGGTCCACGGTCTGGATGCGCGCCGACCCGTCGACGTGCGTGATGGCCGGCAGGCGGTCGCGCCACTCCGGTCGCACGTTGTACACGAAGACCATGAAGGGCAGGCGGCGACCCGTCTCGAAAACCCGGTCGGTCCACTCCTCCATGATCGCCGGCGCGAAGGGGCGGAAGCCCTCCCGATTCTTGATCTTGGCGTTGACCCGCTCGCGCATCTCCACCGGGCGGGGATCGGCCAGGATGCTGCGCTCGCCCAGCGCGCGCGGGCCGAACTCGCTCCGGCCGAAGACCCAGCCGATCACCTTCCCCGCCGCCAGGAGGCGGGCGGCGGCGAGGGAGGGGTCGGGGGCGACGGCGGCCTCCACCTGGGCGTGGGCCAGGGCGCGATCGATGTGGTCCGTGGTGATCTCCAGGCCGAGGTCGGCGCGTTCCATCGGCGGCGGGCGCGGCTGGCCCATGTCGATACACCAGCGGGCATAGGCCGCGCCCAGCGCCAACCCCTGGTCGGAGGCGGCCGGCTGGACGTAGATGTCGTCGAACCCCGCCTCCCGCGCCAGGCGACCGTTGGCCACGGCGTTCAACCCGCACCCCCCGGCGACGCAGAGGAACCGCTTGCCGGTGGCCCGGCGCAGGTGGCGGGCCATGTGGAGCGTCCATTCCTCGAACGCCCGCTGCACGCTGGCGGCCATGTCCATGTGGAATCGCGTCAGGGGCTGGTCCTCACGCCGCGGCGGGCCGAGAACCAGGAGGCGCGGGGAGTAGCCGCGGTAGTAGTCGAAGAAGGCGCGGTTCACGCGGCACTCGCCGCCCGGCAAGAGGCGCACGGCCGCGCGGAAGAAGTCGAGGTGGGCCGGTTGGCCGTACGGGGCCAGCCCCATGACCTTGTACTCGTCGTTGGCCCCGAAGCCCAGGTAGGAGGTGATCTGCGCGTAAATGTGGCCCAGGGAATGGCGCACGCCGATGCGCCGGAGCGTGCGGATGCGCCGCCCCTCGCCCACGTGCCAGGTGGTGGAAACGTCTTCGCCCCGCGCGTCGCAGCAGAGGATCGCCGCCTCGTCGAACGGCGACACCAGGAAGGCGCTGGCGGCGTGGCAGAAGTGGTGATCGTAAGTGACCGTCGGCGCGCGCGCCGCGTAGTGCCGCACGTCGTTCAGATAGAGAAAATAGCGGTCGGTGGCCGCCACCATCTCGTGCAGGTGAAGGGCCGGCCAGGTCGGCGCGCGCCACAGGTTGTGGAAGAACGTGTAGCGCCAGTACCGGTGCGCCAGCCATGGGATGGCCACGCAGGCGAGGTCGGCGAAGGTGATCCCGCCCACCTCCAGCGCCTTTTTCACGGCCAGCGTCGGCGCGCCGCCGAAGTGCTTGTGGCGGTTGAGCCGCTCTTCCTCGATGGCGAAGATCGCCTCCCCGTCGCGCAGCAGCGCCACGGAGGAGTCGTGGACGTTCCCGTTGACGCCGAGGACGTAGACCGGCTTCGTGGCCACGGGTTGTTAGACCAGCGTGCGCCGGAAGTCGCGTTCCCGGTGGACGGCGCGGGTGGCGCGCCAGAACCACCGAGCGGCGAAATAGACGATGCCGGCCGCCGCGCCGCAGATCAGCGCGCCTTCAAGAATGGAACGGAGATAGTAGAGGAACAGCGCCGCGCCGAAGGCGCCCAGCGCGATGCCCACCGCCGCCTCCTTGCGAAACTCGCGCAGGAAACGGCCCGCGCTGGCCTTGAACGTTCGCCACGCGCCGCGGTCGGCGGCGGTGAACTGCGGCGGGAGCATCTGGTTCGCGGCGCGTTCGGAGTTCATCTTTGCCTCCCGGCCCGCGCGGCGCGGGGCCATCGCGGCCAATCCAGCGGCGAGATGCCGCTGCCATTTCATCGGCGCGGGCGCGGTCTCTCCTTGAACGATTTCGCGGCTCCGGTTCCGATCGCCGGCCATCGCGAGGACGGCGATCATCCGGCGTCGGTTTCAGCCGCGAAGCACTTGACGTCGGGAAGCGCGCGCGCCAGCCGGGCGAGCGTCTCGTCGCGAACGGGCGCGCTCGGCCGCGCCGTCCAGAAGGCGCTGCCGCTGCCGGAGAGATGGAGGTCGCCCACCCCCGCCCGTCCGGCCGCGCGGAGCAGATCGTCAACCCGCCGATCCAGCCGCGCGGTGGCCGGCAGAAGGTCATTGCGGCCGAAACCGTCGCGCAACCTTGCCAGCCCGTCGGCTGGGGATGGCTCGCCACTGAACGGCGCGGCCGGGGGCGGGTGGAAGGCGGCGCGGTGCTCGGCATAGACGCGCGGCGTGGCGAGCGCGAACGCCGGGCTGACGATGACGAACCAGCGGCGGGTCTGGTCGGGCAACGGGGCCACGCGCTCGCCGCGCCCGCGGCAGAACACGGTGGGCGCCGCGAGCAGCAGCGCGGGCACGTCGGAACCAAGGCCGGCCGCCAGCCGCGCGAGGTCGGCGTCGCTCAGTCGCGTGTGCCACGTGTCGCCGTTCAGCGCGCGAAGGGTGGCCGCGGCATCGGCGCTGCCGCCGCCCAGGCCGCGGCCGACGGGCACGCGCTTCTCCAGGACGGCGTCCACGCCCAGGTCGGGCCGCCCGGACGCGCGGCGCAGCGCGTCAGCCGCGCGCCAGACGAGGTTGTGCTCCGCCGGGCCGAGGTCGTTTTCGGCGCCGCGGACCGACAGCGTGATGCGTCCGTCGCCACGGGGCGTGAAGGCGAGCGTGTCGGCGAGCGAGACCCGGTGGATGACGGTGGCGACCTCATGGAAGCCGTCGGGCCGCGCGCCGAGCACCTCCAGCGTGAGGTTGATCTTCGCGGGGGCGCGCGCCCGCGTGACGCGCGGCGGGTCGCTCATGGCGTCGCCCCCGACAGAAAGAGGTCGGCGATGCTGGCCCCGCCAAACACCAGGCTGACGGCGCCGTTCACGGTGAAGAAGGCGGCGCCGAGGCGCGAGAGGTCGCCGGGGCGGAGAATCCAGTGTTCATAAAGGAGCAAGCCAGCCACGAGGACCAGACCGGCGAAGTAGAACGGGCCGAGATGGAACCAGAGGCCGATGGCCGCCAGGATGGCCGCCGTGACGGCGTGGAGCGCGGCGGATACCCAGAGCGCTCCGCGGACGCCCAGCGAGGCCGGGAGAGAGAAGAGGCCGTGGGAGAGATCGAACTCCACGTCGGCGATGGCGTACAGTATGTCGAACCCGGCCGCCCAGCAGAGCACGGCCGCGCCCAGCCAGAGCGGGAAGGCGGCCGGCGCGCCCAGCACGCCGATCCAGGCCCCCACCGGCGCCATGCCCAGGCAGGCTCCCAGCGCCAGGTGGCTGAGCGCCGTGAACCGCTTGGTGTAGGAGTAGAGGCAAAGGATCGCGAGCGCCGGCACCGCCAGCATTCCGGCCAGGTCGTTGAGCATCGCGGCCGAGAAGACAAAAAGCGACGAGGTCGCCAGGAAGAAGAGCGCCGCGAACCGCGGCGTCACCGTGCCCGTCACCAGTTCCCGACCGCGCGTGCGCGGGTTCGCGGCGTCCCAGCGCGCGTCGGCCAGGCGGTTGAACGTCATCGCGGCGCTCCGCGCGGCCACCATGCAGAGCAACACCCAGCCACCGCACCGCCAGAGCGCGCCGGCGGCGTCACCGGTGCGGCGCGCGGCGGCGATGGCGGCGAGGAGCGCGAACGGCAACGCGAAGACCGTGTGGGAGAAGCGGATCATCCGCAACGTCGCCGAAAGGCTGCCCAGCACCGACATGGCGCGCGCTCCCGCTGCCTTCGTGAACGTGACAGCCCGGCCCGCCGGCGCGGCGCGCCGTCACAACAGGTCGCCGGGTTTCCCGCCCGGCGGCGGATACTTCCGGCTGAACCGCGAAAGATACCACCCCAGCCCCGCGGCGACGACGGTGGAGGCGATGGCGAAGGCCAAGTCTGCGGTCACGCCGCCTGCCACGAAGGCGCGCGCCTTGAGCAGCGCGAACCCCGATGCGAAGACGATCATCGCCGCGATCAGAATCCGGTGAGCCTGGCGGAGCCGCATGACGGGGCGGGGGGCGGGGAGAAGTTGTCAGTTATCAGTTGTCAGGGGGCGGAATGTTCCATTTTCTGACAACTGACAACTGTGAACTGTGAACTGTGAACTGGGAACTGT
>JACQVU010000294.1 GCA_016209585.1 Planctomycetota bacterium | reverse complement strand
TAGGTGCGGTAGTTGATCGTCTCCGGCTTCTTCACCTCGCCGTACGACCACGACCGGATGTCGTCGGGCGACGCCAGGCTGATCGTGACGCTGCCGTACTCGTTGATCTTGTCCCAGAGTGCTTCGGCCATTGGTTCAACTCCGTTCAGTGATCGACGCCCGAAGGCATTCAGAGATGGTAGTCCGGGTTTGAGAGCGCCCGCCGCGGCCCGACATGGGCGTGCGCGCGCGTGAAGTCCCGGTCCGCGAACACATGCGCGCCACATGCCACTCCGGCAGGTGCATGCGTCACGGTGAACGCGCGCCGCCGCCTAGGCTTCGGCATGCTGGCGCTCCACAGAGAAAAGACGGCTGTGCCACCGATAGACATTTTCGTAGTCGAAGAACGTGCAACGCTCCGCCAGTCCGCTTGCTCGAAAGGTCGGTCGAGACAACTGACGCACGAATGTGTCCCGCCGCTCATCCCTTGACACGACGCCGAAACCAGCCGCAAGATTGGGCATGGCCAACAGGACGTCGTTGAACCGAAGCAGCCCGGAGTAGATGGGCGTTGAGTGCTCCACTTCATAGAAGTAGCTCGGATAGGGCCCGCCCCGATCAAACCAGACGACATCAATCTGTTCTGCCGCGTCGAGCGCAGGAACAAGGGAGTCTGGAAGCGTCTTGCGAAACTCGATTCCATCCTGATTCTCAGCTTCCACTGAAAATCGATCCCGAAGGGGAATCCAGACATCGAGGCCCTTCCTCGATCCGATAGATGCCAACATCGACTGGACCTGGGAGTGCGTGAGATCGAGGGGTGGATCGGTCGAATTGCCTGCGAGTTGATCCACCGCCTCCCATCCCCAGTGGCCGTCGACATTGAATCGACCCGCGTTCGCGATGTACAGCTCGGTGTTGCGGGACCCCTCATACACTTGCGCCTTGAATTGGTTGTCAGATGCCGGCTTGACCGCGCGGAAAACATGCGCGTATTCCTCGAACGGAACCAACAACGGGGTCTGCTGTCCATCCCAGAGAAAACACATCACTGATGGACGAGATTCAAGGTAGGCCAAATCATCCTGCCGAAGGCCGAAAAACGTCCGGTTGTCCGGATGCTTCTTGGAGTACCGAACGTAGATTGTCACGCCACTCGTGCCGACTTCAAAGAGAGAATGAGAAGTGCCAACCCTCTTCGTCCCTCCGTACCGGCTCGACAGGGTCGCCATGAACCGTTCCTTCGCTTGATTCGGCATGACGCAGCACCACTCACGACTGAACGAAAGCGGCGATCCGGACGCTCAAAAGGCACATCTCCGACGCCCTGCCATACTTCATCGCGCGCACGTCGCCCGGCAGCAAAACGCCATTCGCCTCTTGATCAAGTCGAACCACCGCTCTATCGAGAGGCCCGAATCGAAACCCCGCGGCCTCGCGCGTGCGGGCGGATTTCACGCCCGGCCTCGACGCCATGGAAGCGCCGCACCGAGCAGGAACCCCTCGCCCTCACGCCTCCCCCCCCCTCTCACAACCGCGTCTTCTCCAGCACCATGTTGAGCGCCAGACCCTTGATCTCGTGCGTCAGCACGTCGAACGAGACCGGGGTGCCGGGTTCGAGCAGGTTCTCGCCCTTCACCATGGACTCGTAGATCTTCGTCCGCCCGTCCACGTCGTCGCTCTTCACGGTCAGCAGTTCCTGCAGAATGTGCGCCGCGCCGTAGGCCTCCAGCGCCCAGACCTCCATCTCGCCGAACCGCTGGCCGCCGAACCGCGCCTTCCCCCCCAGCGGCTGCTGCGTGATGAGCGAGTACGGCCCGGTGGCGCGGGCGTGCACCTTGTCGTCCACCAGGTGGTGGAGTTTCATCATGTACAGGAAACCCACGGCCACGTGCTGATCGAACGGCTGGCCGCTGCGTCCGTCGAACAGGGGCACCTTGCCGCTGGTGGGAAGGTTGGCCTCGGTGAGGGCGACGTCGATCTGCTCTTCGGTCACCTGGGCGAAGACGGGGGTGAGGGCCTGGTAGCCCTTGGTGCCGGCCGCCCAGCCGAGGTGCAGTTCCAGGATCTGGCCGACGTTCATGCGCGACGGAACCCCCAGCGGATTGAGCACCATGTCGACCGGGGTGCCGTCTGCCAGGAAGGGCATGTCCTCCACGGCCAGGATCTTGGCGACGACGCCCTTGTTGCCGTGGCGTCCGGCGAACTTGTCGCCCACCGAGAGGTTGCGCTTGGTGGCGATGAACACCTTCACCATCTCGATCACGCCGGGGGGCAGTTCGTCGCCGTGCGTCAGGCGGGAAACCTGCTGGTACTTCTCGTCATCGGCGTCGTTGATGCGGTTGCGGTGGCGGCTGATGATCTCCAGCGCCTGCTCCTGGTGCTCGCGCTCGAAGTCCAGGTTGCCGACCATCAGGCGGTCTTTCAGGGCGCGCATCTCGTTGAGAACGGGCCGGAAGTTGGCCGAGATGCGCTCGCCGGTGGCCTTCTCGCGCACCGGCTTCCCGGTGAGCTGGGTGAGTTCCTTGATCATCTGGCGCAGTTCGTCGGTGAAGAGCGCCAGGAACTCGTCTTCGATGCGCTTCTGCTCGGCCTTGCGCACCTTCTGCTCGGTGGGCGAGAGGCTCACCTTGCGGGAGAACTTCTGGGCGCTGATGACCACGCCCTCGACGCCGGAAGGCACCTCCAGCGAGTCGTTCTTCACGTCCTCGCCGGCCTTGCCGAAGATGGCGTGCAGCAGTTTTTCCTCGGGCGACAGTTCGCTCTTGGACTTGGGCGCCACCTTGCCCACCAGGATGTCGCCGGGCTTCACCTTGGTGCCGATCTTCACGATGCCGTTCTCGTCCAGGCTGCGCAGCGCCCGCTCGGAGATGTTGGGGATGTCGCGGGTGAACTCCTCGCGGCCCAGTTTCGTCTCCCGGATCTCGATGTCGAACTCGTCGATGTGGATGGAGGTGAAGACGTCGTCAGAAAGGAGCCGTTCGGAGACCACGATGGCGTCCTCGAAGTTGTAGCCCTCCCACGGCATGAACGCCACCAGCACGTTCTTGCCCAGAGCCAGTTCCCCGCGGGCGGTGGCCGGGCCGTCGGCGATGATCTGCCCGCGGCGGACGTATTCGCCCTCGGCCACGATGGGGCGCTGGTTCAGGCAGGTGCGTTCGTTGAGGCCGACGTACTTGCGCAGTTTGTAGGCGCGATCGTCGACCTGGATCTGCTCAGCGTCGACGTACTTCACGTAGCCGGTGTTGTCGGCGCGCACGATCATGCCCGAGTTCTTCGCCACCTCTTTCTCCATGCCCGTGGCCACCAGCGGCGGGTCGGTGACCACCAGCGGCACGGCCTGGCGCATCATGTTTGACCCCATGAGCGCGCGGTTGGCGTCGTCGTGCTCCAGGAAGGGAATGAGCGAGGCCGACACCCCCACCACCTGCTTGGGGGAGATGTCCATGAACTCCACGTCCTTGGGCGCCACCATGGCGAAGTCACCGTACTTGCGCGCCAGCACGTTGTCGCCCAGGATCTTGCCCTTGTTGTCGCGGGGCACGTCGGACGGCGCCAGGATGGCCTTGAACTCCTCATCGGCGCGCAGGTAGACCACGTCGTCGGTCACCCGGCCACCCTTCACGCGCCAGTAGGGCGTGGTGAGGAAGCCGTATTCGTCCACCGTTCCATAGATGGACAGCGAAGAGATCAGCCCGATGTTGGTCCCTTCCGGCGTCTCGATGGGGCAGATGCGGCCGTAGTGCGAGATGTGCACGTCGCGCACTTCGAACCCCGCACGCTTCCGGTTCAGTCCGCCCGGACCGAGGGCTGAGAGCCGCCGCTCGTGGGTCAGCTGGGAGAGGGGATTGGTCTGGTCAACCACCTGCGACAGTTCGCCCCGGCCGAAGAAGTACTCGATCGACGACGACACCGTCTTGGAGTTGATGAGCGTGCGCGGCGACAGGTTCTCGGACTTCTCCAGGTTCATCCGCTCCTGAACGTTGCGCTTCAGTTTCAGGAAGCCCTTGCGGAACTCCTCCCCGGCCAGTTCGTCGATGGGCCGCACGCGCCGGTTGCCGAGGTGGTCGATGTCGTCGATCTCCCCCGCCCCGCGCCGCAGCCCCAGCAGGTACTTGATGGCGGCCAGGTAGTCGCCGGGGTTGATGGTGGTCTCCCGGGAGTTGGTGTCCAGCCCGAACTTGCGGTTGAGACGGAAGCGGCCGACGGCCCCCAGCGAGTAGCGGGTGGGGTCGAAGAAACGCTCCTCGAAGAGCGCCCTGGCCTTGTCGATCGCCTGCGGGTTTCCCGGCCGCAGGCGGTTGTAAATCTTCAGCAACGCCTCGTCATGCGAGGCGGTGGTGTCTTCCTGGATGGAGTTGAGGATGAGCGGATCGCGAACGTCGCGGATGACCTCCACGTCTTTCAGGCCGCGGCCGGCGATGTCCTCGGCCTTCTCTTTGTTAATCACGTCGCCGGACAGCAGGATGATCTCGGCGGTGTCGGGGTCCACGACGTCGCCGACCACGACCTTCTTCATCATCTCCTGCACGGCGCGCTTCTCATCGCCGCGGACCTTGATTTTCTGCGTGTCGTAGAAGGCGCGCAGGATGCCCTCGTCGGGGCCGTATTCCGGGGCCATGGCCCGCAAGAGCGTGATGGCCGAGAACTTGCCGGATTGATCGATGCGGACGGCCAGCGTGTCTTTCTTGGTGACGTTCAGTTCGATCCACGAGCCGCGTTCGGGGATGATCCAGCAGGTGTGGAGTTTCCGGTCCGACGAGTGGATCTCCACCCCGAAGTCGACCCCCGGCGAACGGTGCAGCTGCGTGACGATCACCCGCTCCGCCCCGTTCACGATGAACTCCCCACCGCCGATCATCAGGGGAATTTCGCCCAGGTAGACGTCCTCCTCGATCGGCCCCTCCGGCCGGACCAGGCGCACCTTGATCTTGAAGGGGGTGCCGTAGGTGAGCCGCAGCCGCCGGCACTCGTCGGGAGAGTAGCGGGGCTTCGACAGTTCGTAGCCCAGGAAGTGCAGCGACATGGTCCGATCGAACGAATAGATCGGAAAGACCTCGCCGATGATGGCCTGCAACCCCTGGTTCTTCCGGCGGTTGTACGGCGTGTCCGGCTGGAGGTAGCGCCGGTACGACTCCACCTGGAGCTTGGTGAGCGAGGGCACCTCGTGCTCGTCCGGGTGGCTCGCGAAGACGCGGATGTCGCGGGGAGCGACGGTGGTGATCATCGGACCTCCAAGAAACGCCAGAACGTCGCCACGGCCGGCGGCCGACGCGAAAGGGCCGGCCGGGCTGCGGCGTGCGATCGGTGGGAGTGCCTATTCCAGAACAACTTCCGCGCCCGCCTCGGTGAGCTTCTTCTTGACTTCCTCAGCCTCGGCCTTCGAGAGATTCTCCTTCACCATCTTCGGGGCGCTTTCCACCAGGTCCTTCGCCTCCTTCAGCCCCAGACCGGTGATGGCGCGCACCTCTTTGATAACGTTGATCTTCTTCTCCCCCGCGGCCTTCAGCAGCACGTTGAAGGAGACCTTCTCCTCGACCGGAGCCGCGGCCGCCGGCGCGCCAGCCGCGGGAGCCGCCACCATCACCCCGCCGCCGGCGGCGGGTTTGATGCCGTACTCGGCCTCGAGGCAGTTCACCAGTTCCTGCGCCTGCGCCAGCGTCAGGCCGGCGATCTGCGCCGCCATGGTCTTCGTGCCGGCGCTCCATTCCTTCGTCGTCGCCTCGGTCATTGCACGTGCTCCTTCTCTTCCTCCCGAACGAAAGGCCGCGGGCGGGGTAGCCCGGCGGCGCGTTGGCCTTCGCCAGCCCGTCGGACAAGCCCGGCGGGCGAGAACCGCTTGTCACCAGCCCGACCGACGGGCTGTCACGCCGGCGAACCGCCGGACTCCTGTTTCTTGCCGACCTCCTCCACCTGCGAGGCGATGTTCCCGCCCGGCGCGGCCAGGCAGGCGGCCAGCGCCGCCCCCGGCCCGGTGATCTGCCCCGCGAGCAGGCTGAGCGTTTCCAGGCGGCCCTTCATGCTCTTGAGCAGGTCGGGGGCCACCGGCTCGCCGGAAATGAAGCCGCCGGTCACCTGGACGGTGGGGAAGTCGCGCCTGAGTTCGGCGCAGAGTTTGGCGGCCGCGATGGCCCCCTCTTCGTCGGCGCCGTAGACCACGGCGGTCGGGCCGCGCAGCAACCCGGCGATCGCCCGCCGTCCGGCCCGGTTGAGGGCCTCGCGCGCCAGACGGTTCTTCACCACCCGGACGCGCAGGCCGCGCTCGCGGAACCGCGCGCGCAGCACGCGGTCTTTTTCCCCGGAAAGTCCGGTCAGCGAAATGAGCAGCCCGCCTTCCAGCGAAGCAAGGTCGCGCTGGTACTCGCCGATCACGGTGTTGTTCAGTGTCTTCGACATCCTCACCTCGGCCAGCCCGGCTGGCCAGCGCTCTCAGTTCAACACTTCCACCCGGATGCCCGGACCCATGGTGGACGTCAGCGTCGCCGACTTGATGAAGGCTCCCTTGGCGCTGGCCGGACGCATGCCCTTCACGTGCTCGATGAAACTCACCACGTTCTCCGACAGGTCGTCCACGCTGAACGATTTCCTTCCCACGGGAGCATGAATGTTGCCCGTGGCGTCGTTGCGGAACTCGATCTTGCCGGCCGCGAACTCCTTCACCGCCTGGGCGACGTTGGGCGTGACGGTGCCGGCCTTGGGCGTGGGCATCTTTCCCTGCGGCCCCAGGATGCGCCCCAGTTTGCCCACGTGGCGCATCATGTCGGGGGCGGCGATGCACACGTCGAAGTCCGAGTAGCCGCCCTCGATCTCTTTCGCCAGATCGCCGGAGCCGACCTTCACCGCCCCGGCCGCCGTCGCTTCCTCGGCCGCGTGGCCCTCCGCGAAGCAGATGACGCGCAGCGTCTTGCCGATCCCCTTGGGGAGCGAAACCGATCCGCGAATGGCCTGGTCGGTCTTCTTCGGATCGATGGAGAGCGCCATGTGCACCTCCACCGTTTCGTCGAACTTCGCCGTGCGGAACGACTTCAACACCTCCACCGCCTCCCGCACGGGATAGCGCCTGGCGCGATCCACCTTCTCCAGCGCGGCGCGGTATTTCTTTCCGGATTTGGGCATGACGGGTGTTGGGGAGCGGGGGTCTGGGGGCGGAGGTCTGGGGGCGG
>JACQVU010000302.1 GCA_016209585.1 Planctomycetota bacterium | reverse complement strand
GCGGCAGACCTCCACGCCGCGCCGCACGCCCTCGGCCGCCGTTCGTCGTTCCGCTGTAAGGCGGTCCGCTCAAGACGCGGAAGACGCCCTCACGGGCGCAGGACGGGCGAACTCTCCCCCTCTCCCCATCTCCCCTGACGCCCTCACGGGCGCACTACAAACCGCCCCCGCCGCGCGGCCCGAGTCCGACCTCTACTCCCCGCACTCTCTGCGTTCCTCCGCGTCCTCTGCGGTGAGCCCCGCCGCCCGGCCGGAGTCCGACCTCTACTCGCTGGGCGTCGTCCTCTTCCAGATGCTCGCGGGCAACCTGAACCGCGCCCTCACCACCGACTGGCAGAGCGAAGTCGCCTGCCCCGTGCTTCGCGCCGACCTGCGCAAAATGCTCGCCGGCGCGCCCGACCGGCGATTCTCTTCGGGCAGTGCTGTCGCAAAGCGATTGCGGTCTTGGCGCCGCCGTCGCGCATTTCGGCGGGTCTGGCGGGTCGGCTACTTCACCGTCGGTCCCATGATTCTCCTACTTCTTATGGTGTGGTACAATTTACATTATACCTACATCGTTCGGATATCCGAAAAGCAGCGTACGGAGTCCTTAGCGTCTGATTCGGAAGAGAGGCGTGGCGACAACGTGTATGCCTTGGCTCACGAAATCTGCTCACTGCGGTTGCTGAATGAATCGCGCACGAATTGGGCTAATGCGCTGGCTAGTCGCCTCCCCCGGGTGTACGGTTCTCCAGATGCTGAGGTGAGCGATATGGTTCACCGCCTGTGGGGGTTGCGCGCGACAACACCGCGGATCAAGTGGAGCAGTCCGCGCCCGGAATACCCCACCGATGGGATCAGTTCGCTCGCCTTCAGCCCGGACGGCGCGCGGCTGGCGTCGGGGTCGTGGGGCGACACCGTGCGGCTCTGGGACGTCGCCACGGGCCAGGAGACGGCGCGCCTGGAGGGGCATACGGAACGGGTCTCTTCCGTCGCCTTCAGCCCGGACGGCGGGACGGTGGCATCGGGGTCGTGGGACCAGACCGTGCGGTTGTGGGACGCGCGAACGGGGAAGGAGACCGCGCGGCTGGAGGGGCATACGGGCGCGGTCAATTCCGTCGCCTTCAGCCCGAACGGCGCGCGGGTGGCGTCGGGGTCGGGGGACAAGACCGTGCGGTTGTGGGACGCGCGAACGGGCAAGGAAACGGCGCGCCTGGAGGGGCATACGAAATCGGTCTTTTCCGTCGCCTTCAGCCCGGACGGCGCGCGGGTGGTTTCGGGGTCGCCGGACAATACCGTTCGGCTCTGGGACGCTGCGAACGGCGCGGAGATCGACCGCACGGAAAGTGTAGGAACTACGGCGATAGCGATGGACGTGAACGGACGCATGTTTTCGTTCGATTCAGATAACGCTGCCGTCGACACGTGGGGACCGAAAGCGCCCAAGAAACGTTATCCGCTCCGGTGGCCTTTGAGGGGAACGGTTTTCGCGTCCGCCGCTTTTAGTGCCGATGGGACGCTTCTGGTCACCGGCGATTTCGGGGGAACGACACAGATCTGGCGCTCTCTCTCCGTGCCGCGAACACACGTGCCTTCACCGCTTCCTCTGCCAGTACCGACTACGGTCATAGACAGGAAGTTGCCGGGTGAGATTGTCCGCATGCCCGCCCCGTTTTACGAAGCTCTCAAAGCCGTCGCCTTCAGCCAAGACAAGTCGCTTGTCGCTTCCGGAAGTGTTCAGGGTAGCATCCGGGTTTGGGATATTTCTACCGGCAGGAACCTGATCAGTTTATCAGTACCGCAGAAAGAGGAGGGGGGGGAGGGGGGGAAGAAGGTGAGGGAACACGCGGCGATTTCCGTCGCCTTCAGCCCGGACGGCGCGCGGGTGGCGTCGGGGATGGATGACGACACCGTGCGCCTCTGGGACACGTCCACGGGGAAGGAAGTGGCGCGCCTGGAGGGGCATGCCGGCTCGGTCCGTTCCGTCGCCTTCAGCCCGGATGGGACGAGGTTGGCGTCGAAGGACACCGGGAAAGTCGTGATGGTGTGGGACACGATGAAGGGGCAACGTATCGAGAGTATTTCCCCCGAGAATGCGACAACGCTTTTAGAGGAGTGGTCGCACGCCGCGCCGGGCGCTTCAGGAGAACCGACGGTTCTCCCCAACCAAGGTAGCGTAATTTTGGAAGGCGAAGTTGCCTGGCGCACCGCCTGGTGGGGCAAGGAGAAAGACGCCAACGGCGTGCCGAAGAAGGTGCTGGCGATTCTCGACCAATGGGAGCGCGACATCGGCGTGCGGGTGAACCTCGAAACCGGCAGGATCGAACCCATCCCCACCCCGGGCAGCGCCTACGCCGGCGACCCGAAGATCGCCGCGCGGTGCAAGTAGGCTCACACGAAGGCACGAAGACACGAAGGGGAGAAGGGGGCCGGCGAAAGAGAAGAGAACAGGGGGCGTCCGGCGGGTCGTTAATGCGCTGCGGTCTCTCGTTTCTTCCCGTCTTCGTGTCTTCGCGCCTTCGTGTGAACCAGCCCCGCCGGTGAATGCGCGAACGACCCGAAGATCGCGGAGAGGTGCAGGTAGGCTCACACGAAGGCACGAAGACACGAAGGGGAGAAGGGGGCCGGCGAAAGAGAAGAAGAAGATCGCGGAGCGGTGCAGGTGAGCCTGTAGAAGCCTGCGAGAAGCATGCGCCCCCGGCGGCTCGATGTATACTCTTGTAGTCGGAATCGAAGGAGGAGGCGGGAAACGAGCGTGGGCCGGGGATCAGGGAGTTCCCTATGGAGACGTTGGAAGCGATCGCCCAGGTCGCGAGGCGCCTGACCGAGGACCATCAGCGCGCGGTGCTCGCGTTTTGCGAGTTCCTGGGAGCGCGATCCCCCGAGAATCAAGAGGGACCAGGCCCGAATCGCGCCTTGCAGAGTCCGGCCGGTCTGTTTCCAGGCTTGGTCATCGATCTGGCGGATGAGGAGTTCGACGAGATCCGCCGCGACATGTGGGGACCGTTTCCCCGGGGAGAGTCTTGATGCCGGCTCTCGTGGCCGACACGCACGCGCTGATTTGGTGGCTGGATGATCCGAGCCGGCTGTCGCCGTCGGCGAGGAAGGCGCTGGAGAGTGCGTGCGCCGAGGGGCGAGGCATCGCGGTCTCAGTCGTCTCGCTGGTGGAGATGACGTATCTCGCGGAGAAGGCCCGCCTCGCCGCTGACGTGGTGGAGAAGGTGCGCGCGTTTCTTCGCCGCGCCGACTCCGCGGTGGTTGTCGCTCCACTCGACGAGGCTGTGGTGGACGCGGTCTCCCGGGTGTCCCGGGAGGAGGTTCCTGAACTTCCCGACCGCATCATCTGCGCCACGGCCGTCCATCTCGGCATCCCCCTGGTAACACGAGATCGTCGTATTCGCGCCTCCCAGGTTCCGACGATCTGGTGAATCTGCCCGGCAAGGGCGCGGTGATCTGGGAAGGCGAAGCCGAGTGGCGCACCGCCTGGTGGAGCAAGGAGAAAGGCGAGCACGGCGTGCCCCAAAAAGTGCTCGCGATTCTCGACCAATGGGAGCGCGACATCGCCATGCGCGTCAATCTGGCAACCGGCGAGATCGAGCCCATCCCCACGCCCGGCAGCGCGTACGCCCACGATCCGAAGATCGCGGAGCGGTGCAGGTAGGGGTTCGTGATCCACCGGTCAGTGTCAATGTCAGCCCGCGGGCGGATGGCAGTGGCATCGGACCAGTCGAGGTCATATACTGGAAGAAGACGGTGCGCAAGAAGGAGGGACGCCATGGATGCGCCGGCGGTCGGTTCTTCACTGCTGGAGATGTTGTCGAGGGACAGTATGCATGCCCAGGACATCGAAAACGCCCTACAAGACATCGTCCGCCGCTTCGCGGAGGAGGGCATTCCCTTCGCCCTGATCGGCGCGCTGGCCATGCGCTACCACGGGTTCGTGCGTTTCACCGAAGACATCGACGTCCTCACCACGCGGGAGGGGCTGGACCGCATTCACGAGCGCCTCGTGGGCCGGGGGATCGTTCCCCGCGGTCCGCGCCTGCGCAAGGGGCTGCGCCACGCGGAATTCAAGGTCAACATCGACGTCATCCAGGCTGGGGAGCACGCGGGCAACGCGGAAAGCCCCCTGGTCTTCCCCGACCCGCGTTCCGAGGCGTTCGAGGATCGCGACGGCATCCGCGTGCCGCGCCTCGAAACGCTGATTCAGTTCAAACTGACCAGCGGCATCTGGGGGAAGCGGCTGGACGATTTAGGTGACGTGGTCAATCTCATCCAGGCCAACGACCTCGATGAGTCGTTCGCCGATCTCCTGCTCCCCGATGTTCGCGCGAAGTATCTGGAACTGCTCGACCTTTCCCGCCGCGAGGAGCGGTTGGAGGAGTGACCCCCCGGCCGTGCCGCGCGACCGGCCGCGCTCAGAAGCCCGCCGTGACCTGCAGGTAACTGAACATCTGGCGATCCGCGCCGCGCCCCGCGGGGGCGGCCCCGCCGCCGGACTTGATCAGGTGGCGGACGTACTCCCCGGGCCAGAGGTGGGCGACGCCGAGTTCGATGCCGACCGCGCCGTTGAGTTTGAACGTGGTGAGCAGGTCGAGTTCGGTGGCGATCTGGTTGCCCGGGATCCGGGTGGGCGCGGCGTTGAAGCGCGCGCCGCTGGCCAGGTAGATGAAGTCCGCGTTGTTCTGCAGGTTGAACTGGTGATACGAGAGTTTCACGCCCAGCGACCGGGCGTTCGCGGCCTCCTCCCACGGCGTCATCGCGGCCGCGACCTGCCACTCGACGAGGTTCTGCAGCAAGAAACGGTCGGCGGACCCGTAGAAGATATGACTCGTGGGGTAGAGGCTGTCGGGCGTGTTGCGCTGGCCGTCGGCGGCGTTGTGGTCGCCGGTGGCGAAGGAGTATCCGAGGAAGAGATCGGGTTTCCCGTACATATCGACCAGGACGTGGCCGACCTCGAGGTGATAGGTGTGCGCGCGCAGATCGTCGCGCGCCCACTGGCCGGTCTGGACCGCCCCTTCCGCGTCCCAATGCGGCCCCCAGGCGAGTTTGCCCCCGAAACGCAGCCCGTAGGTGTTCGACGTCATGGCTCCAGCGTGCGTGCCGCTCTCGGGAAGGAAGAGGCGCCGGCGGTCGCGGTTGATGAACGCGAACTGATCGCACAGGTACTGCGTGCCCTTCTCTTCCGGTGACAACGTCACCGCGTTGTAGACCCCCGTGAACGTGCGGTTGTCGTCCCGGCCCGCCCGCCCGCCGGCGAACTGCGTGTCGTCGCCGTCCTGCACGCGGTAGTGG
>JACQVU010000281.1 GCA_016209585.1 Planctomycetota bacterium | reverse complement strand
CTCAAACCCCGTGAAAAAAGGAGGCGACGGGGGTACACCCCGCCGAATTTGTGTTGCGTAAACGGTAGAGAGTCCTACGGACTTTCGTGGGAACCGTGATGCTCGTCCACATCGCCTTCGCCACCCTGCTGGCCGCCGCGCCCCGCCGCGAAGGCACACAGGGGAAGATGCGGCGCACGCCCATCGCCAACGCCATCCGCGACACCAAGAGCACGTCCCAAAACCTCATTCTCGCGTCCCACCGGCTGCGAAGCCCGATCGCGTCGTCGGCTGGAAACCCCGTATTTCTCCAATAATACTGTGGTTCCCAGCCTCCTTGTGCTCGGGCTTCTCGCTCGGTGAGACGCGGAGAAGCAGGTTTCGGGACGTGCTCTTCGTCGTCCGGGCCGGCTCCGCGCACGCCGTGCAACTGCGCTCGGAAAGCGCCTGCTGCACCGCGTCGCGTCCCATCACCTTGCCGCCGAGCTCCCAGAACACCTCCTCCATCATCATGGCGCACGCCGTTCGTAGTTCCGCCGTGAGGCGGTCGCGCGCTGACGCCCTTACGGGCGCACTACAAGCCGGCAGCCCCGCCGTCGGCGAGAACGCCAGCCGCGCCCGCATAGTCGTCGGCGGGCAGACGACCGACCAGCGCCTTCAGGTGTTCGATCACGTTGAAGTCCATCGTTGCCCCCTGGGAACGGATTTCGCGTAACTCCCCACGGAGCAACAGGATCGGACGTATGATCCCTATGTACAAGATAAATCTGCACCCTCAACGGCGAGAGAGTTTTTTCTTGGTCAGGGGTCGGGGGTTGGGGTATTATCTGACAACTGATAACTGACAACTTCCCTACGAAACGGGCCGGTCGGCGGGCGGTTTCGCGTCACCCGGCCGGCGGTGAACCTTGAGCGCGCGGCGGTCGAGTTTTTCTTCCACGGTGGCGAGGGGCACGCCGGCGCGGGCGCAGGCGACCAGGGCGAAATAGAGAAGATCGGCGGCCTCGGCGGCGACGTGGTCCGCAGCGCGGGCCGCGGCCAGTTCGCCGGCTTCCTCTATCAGTTTGGCGCGCAGCAGCGCCGGGTCGTCGAGCAGCCGGCGGGTGTAGGAGCCGGCCGGCGCGCCCAGCGCGCGGGCGATCAGGCGGCGGGAGAGTTCGCGCAGGCCGTGGTCGTCGCCCCAGCAGGTGCGGGTCTCGCGGTGGCAGAAGCCGGGCGGGGCCTGGCGGACGGTGAAGCGCAGGGCGTCGCGGTCGCAGTCGAGGTCGATGCGGCGCAGTTCCTGGATGGCGCCGGAGGTCTCGCCCTTCACCCAGAGGCCGCGGGAGCGCGAGTGATAGACGCCGCGCCCGGAATGGACGGCGGCGCGCACGCTTTCCAGGTTGGAGTACACGAGGCCCAGCGCCGCGCCGAGATCGTCGACCACCACCGTGGGCCAGAGACCGTCCGGCCGGTCGGAGGTCATGGGCGCGACGATGGCGTCGGCGAGGTCCAACCTGCCGGTGTAGAGCGCCATTCCCACTTGCGCGTCCACGCCGAGGCGATCGAGGGCCGCCACGTCGGCCGGAGTGGTGACGCCGCCGGCCACGGTCAGGCGCGCCGGGGCGGCCGCGCGCGCCAGGGCCTCGATGGCGCCGAGATCGACGCCGGCCATGCGCCCTTCGCGCTCCACGAACGTGACCAGGAAGCCGCCGACCAGCGAGCGCAACTCGGCCATGCGCTCCGCCACGGAGCGGCCGGTGGGGGTCTTCCAGCCTTCCACGACGACCTCGCCGCGCAGGGCGTCGAGGGCGGCCACCACGCGCTCGCGCGGCAGCCGCGCGAGCAGATCGGGCCGCGCGGCCGTGCCCAGCACCACCTTCGCGGCGCCGGCGTCAAGCCAGGCGAGGGCGGCCTCGGCGTCGCGGATGCCGCCGCCCACGCGGCAGGGGGCGAGGGGCAGCAGCGCGCGCACCAGCGCGGCGTTGGAACCGGCGCCCATGGCGGCGTCGAGGTCCACCACGGCGATCTCCCCGGCGAGACGGAAGCGCTCGGCGATGGGGCGGGGGTCGCCGGCGTCCAGCGCCTTCTCGCGCCCGCCCACCAGTTGCACCGTGGCGCCGCCTTGCAGATCAATAGACGGAATGATCATGAGGGGCCGGGGAGCGGGGACCTTTGATCGCGACCATCCGCGAGCATCGGAAAATTCTCCTCCCGAACGCAAACGCCGGCGGCGGCCAGGAAGGTTTTGATCCGCGCGACGGTGAGGTCGGCGTCGTGGAACACCGACGCCGCCAGCACCGCCTCGGCGCCGGCGGCGAAAGCCTCCAGCAGGTGGGAGAGCGCGCCGACGCCGCCGGAGGCCACCACCGGCACCGCCACCGCGCCGGCCACCGCGCGGATCAGCGCCGTATCGTACCCGGCGCGGGTGCCGTCGCGATCCCAACTGGTGAGCAGAATCTCCCCGGCGCCGAGGAACGCCGCCCGCGCGGCCCAGGCCACGGCGTCGTTCCCCGTCCGCTACGCGCCCGACCGCACCACCAATTCCCAGTGGCCGGGGGCCGGCGGCCGGGGACTGGGGG
>JACQVU010000020.1 GCA_016209585.1 Planctomycetota bacterium | reverse complement strand
TCCCTCGAACAACACCCCGCCGACGCGCACCACCGTGGCGCCTTCTTCCACCGCGATCTCGTAGTCGGCCGACATCCCCATCGACAGCCCGCACCGCCCGCGCCACCCCGGCGCCTCTTCCGCCAACCGGAGCGAGAGCGCCCGCAGCGCCGCGAACGAGGCCCGCGCCGCGCTCTCCCCCCCGCCCGCCGGGGCCATCGTCATGAGGCCCACCACGCGCAGGCTGGGCAGAGCGGCGATCTCCCCCGCGTGAAGCCGCGCCTCATCCGGCGACATCCCCTGCTTGGCCGCCTCCCCCGACACGTTCACCTGGAGGTAGACCTCCAGCGGCGGGCGACCGGCGGCGCGCGCCGTCGTGGCGTGCGCGGCCAGGTCCCGCGCGCGCGCCGGCGACTCCACCGAATGCACCACGTCGAACCGGCCGGCGATCACCTTCACCTTGCGCCCCTGCATCCGGCCGACGAAGTGCCAGCGCGCCGGGGCGGCCAGCGCGTCCATCTTCGCCAGGCAGTCGGGCACGCGGTTCTCCGCCAAATGCGTCATCCCCAACTCCAACAGCGCCGCGGCGACCGGCGCGGGAACGCTCTTGGTGACCGGCAGCAGCGCCACCTCGGCCGCCGGCCGCCCGACGCGCTCGGCCGCGCGGGCGATGCGCCCCCGCACCTCGTCCACGTTGCGGCGCAGACGATCAACCTGGTCGGGGGACATGCCCCAGCCCTCCGGGCGGCGCGCCACCCGCGGCGCGCGAGCCACCGATGCCCTATTCTAATCCCTCAGCCTGGGAATCGGAATGCCACGAGGGGCCGTGGGCGCCGCCAAGAGCCGTGAACGGCTGCCGCGTCTCACGCCGACCACGCCGCCAGCGCCACGGCGGCGAGGCTGAGGATAAACGAGAGCAGCCAGAAGCGCGCGGTGACGCGGGTTTCCGGCCAGCCAAGGAATTGATAATGATGGTGGAGCGGGGCGATCTTGAAGATGCGCTTGCCACGCAACTTGAATGAACCGACTTGCAGGATCACCGACAGCGCCTCGATCACGAACAGCCCGCCGGCGACCGGCAGCAGCAACTCCTGGCCGAGGAGGACGGGCGCGAGACCGAGCACGCCGCCCAGCGCCAGCGAGCCGGTGTTGCCCATGAACATCCGCGCCGGGTGGCGGTTGTGCCAGAGAAACCCCAGGGCCGCGCCGAGCGCCGTCGCCGTGAAGACGGCCACCTCCCCGGCCCAGGGGAGCGCCTCGTACCGCCCGCGGATCAGGAAGCCGCCGGCGGAAAGGCCGAGCGCCACGACGGTGAACGCCGCCGCCACCGGGGCGAAAGCGCCGGCGGCGAGGCCGTCAAGCCCGTCCGTCAGGTTCACGGCGTTGGTGGCGCTCGCCAGCAGCAGCATGACGATCGCCACGAACAGGGCCGGCCCGACCGCGATTTCCGGTCCAGCCCGCCAAGGGAGGGAGAGGCTCGGCGCCGGCCCGTCCCAACCCAGTGCCAGCGCGACGCCGACGCAGCCGCCAGCCGCGAGGATGAGGCCCATCTTGGCCCGCGCGGAGATTCCATGGCGCTCGCGCCGCAGTTTGATCCAGTCGTCGTAGAGACCGATGGCCGCCATCGCCGCCACGCCGGCGTCAAGTGCCAGGGTTTGCGCGCTGGAGAGGTCGTTCCAGAGCGCGGACGCGGCCAGCATCGCGCCCACCATGAGCAGACCGCCCATCGTGGGCGTGTCGCGCTTGCCGGCGTGGAGTTCGGCGAGGTGGGGGGAGTCGGTCTTGTCGGTGCGCTCCGCCACCTTCAGGCCGCGAAGGATCGCCGCGAACCGCTTGCCGCTGAGCACAACGATCACCAGCGCCGTCAGCCCGGCGAGGAGCGCCCGCGCGGGGACGGAGGAAAGGAGGGTGCTGAGCATGGTGTGAAGTCACGTCTCTTGCGAGGATCTCTGGTATACTTCGTTAACGTTCACGACCATCGTGGCAGGAGGTGAGTGCATGGCTGTCGCTGAATCCAGTACGAGGCTCACGGCCGAGGAGTTCCTGGCCCGCCCCGACGCCACCGATTTCGAATTGGTGCACGGCGAAATGGTGGAAGTGCATACGGGCGCGACGTCGAACTGGGTGGGAGTTCAGATCGCCTCCGCGCTGAATGAATTCGCGCGGAAGGCCGGCATCGGCGTCGTCCTCGCGTTTGAAACCCATTACCGTTGCTGGCCCGACGATCCCGACCACATGCGCAAGCCCGACGTCTCTTTCATTCGTCACGAGCGCCTGCCCGGAGGCGAACTTCCGGATGGCGAGGTCCGGGTGGCGCCCGAGCTGGCGGTGGAGGTGATTTCGCCCGGTGACGCCGCCGACGATGTGGAAGTCAAAGTGTCCGAGTATCTCGCCGCTGGAGTTCGCATGGCGTGGGTGATTTCGCCCAAGGCGCGCACCGTGCGCGTCTATCGCGAGAGCGGCTCGATCACGCTGCTGCGGGAGCGCGACCGCCTCTCCGGCGAAGACTTGTTGCCCGGCTTCTCGATCCCGGTGGCGGACATTCTCCCCGCCCATCCGGCTCGTTGAACGTTCCTCCCGCCCGCCCTCACGGTCGAGCGGCCCCTCG